>CALDDL010000134.1 GCA_937936675.1 uncultured bacterium | reverse complement strand
GTATATAAAACTAAGGATAGATAGCACTTTTATAATCGATATTCAAGCGCATAAACCGTTTAAATGGATTAATAGAAATTACTACAAAATCTATCGTACAGAAATTGCCTTTTTATAATTAAGTATATAAAAAATCGATGCGTCTCTGCAAATCTTGAATAGTATAAAAGGATTGAGATTTGGCGGTTAATTATTTAATAAAACAAAATGATGTTTCATATCCAGTATAAGACTTAATAAGTCTCATTGTCAATATAAAACATCATTCTATGCTTATCGAAAAATTAAATTACTTAGCTCATTAATACGAACTAATACTCGTAAAAATATATTTTATTTTTCGGATTTATTTTCGTCACTTGGGAAATCGGGGCTGAGGATTCCTTTTTCCTTAAATTGTTCGATAAGATTATCATATCCCTTAAACTGTATTGCGTCCCACCCCATTTTACGAGCACCTTCTGCATATTCGGCTATATCATCTATAAAGATATGTTCTTCTGCCGGTAAATTGGTATAGTTCATTACAGCTTCATATATTTTCTCTTCCGGTTTTACTGCCCCGGCTTCGTGAGATAGAATTAATTTATCGAAATTTTCTAAAAATTTATAGTGTCCCCACCCATATTCTCTATGGATTTCGTTGGTATTAGAGAGGAGGACAAGTTTATATCTCTTTTTTAATTCGGGAAGAAGCGAAGTTACTTTCCTATCCTCTTTGAATACAGATGAATAAGCGATACAAAATTCTATATCGCTTAATTTTTCACCTGTCCATCTATGAATTGCATCAAGAAATTCTCTTCTGGATACTTCACCTCTTTCAAAACTTCTATGCACATCATAATATTCGTTATATAGTGCTTCAAATTTTTTTCCTAGACCTTCCTCGACAAAATCTAATTTTGTCAGAAGAAGCGAATAATCAAAAGGGATCAAAACATTCCCGAGATCAAAAACAATAACAGAGTATTTTTTCATATTTTTTTGTAAAAGTTATTTGTTAAAATTAATATTAATCTGCGGCTAAGCTCGGGTTTTTCTTTTTAAATAATCCCGATACCTTTCCAAATAATTTTGGAATGCGCTCTCTATATTCTTCCACCTTTGTATAAACAACCGGTACAACTATAAGAGTAAGGAAGAGCGAACTGGTTAATCCACCAATCAATACCCACGCTAATCCTGTTTTCCACTCCGAACCCGAACTAGTCGATAATGCAATCGGCATCATACCGAAAATCATCGTAAGAGTAGTCATAAAAATTGGTCTTACTCTCATACGAGCGGCATCAATCAAAGAATCTTTTACCGATTCCCCTTGACCTCTCATATAATTAGTTCTATCTACAAGAAGAATAGCATTTTTGCCTACAAGTCCCACAAGCATAATCATTCCGAGAATTGTAAAAACGTTCAGCGATTTCATTGTTAATGCAAGCGCAAGCAATCCACCCACAATAGCAAGCGGAATGGAGAAAAGCACAACAAAAGGATAAACAAATGAATCGTATAAAGCAACCATCACAAGATATGAAAATAATACGGCGGCAATCATCGCAAGCCCGAGATCACCGAAAGCTTCTTTCTGATTCTTTACGTCTCCTCCGAAGGAGAATGTAGTTTCATTTGGAAGTTTTACATCTTTCATCTTATCAGTAAATTCCTGCGAAATAGTTCCCGTTGGTCTTCCAATGACTTGAGAGAAAACGGTTACCGCCGCATTTCTATTTTGTCTTTGAAGATTCGAGGGACCGGTAGCTCTGGAAATATCAGCAAATTGTTTAAGATAAATCTGCTGTCCTTTTTTATTTGTAAAAGATAAATTACCAAGATCATCGGTAGCCGATCTATTAAATTCATCCAATTGAACACGCAGCGTATATTCGGTATTGCCTTCACGGAATTTGGAATCATCATCTCCCGTCAATGCTACACGAAGCGCACCGCCTACTTCCGCAAGCGAAAGTCCAAATGAATTTAATTTCTGACGGTCAATCTCGATTTTTGTTTCCGGCTTACCTTGTTCGGAAGATAGGCGAACATCGGTCGTTCCCGGAACTTTTGTTAATACTTTTTTAATTATATCGGCAGCTTTATAAACGCTATCCACATTAGTACCGTTTACCAATAATTGAATAGGGGTTTGATTAGCAACTCCAAATATACCGATTGGATTATAACGCGCCTCCACACCGGGTATTTGCATTGCCTTTGCTTTTATCTCTTGACCGATTTCATCGGTACTTTTTTCTCTCTGATTTTTTGGAACTAGGGTAACGTTAATCTCCGATGAATTATTTGAGGCAAATCCTACAAGACCTTCGCTCGAAGCACCTGCATTTACAAAAACTCTTTCTACACCCGGAGTTTTTAGAATCATATTCTCCACTTCTTGGGAGATTCTATTTGTCTCTTCAATCTTAGTTCCCGGAGGAAGTTTTACTGTAACGGCAAATTCACCTCTATCGGCAACCGCCATAAATTCTCCACCGATAAATCCAAAAGGTATTAAGGCAACAGAAGAAATAAATATTATTATAGTAGCAATAAATACTTTAGCTTTATTTGAAAAGCTCCAATTAAGTAGAATAATATAATGTTCAGTAAAATTCTTAAATTTCGCCTCGAACCAAATTGCGAATTTTCCTAATAAAGTTTTATTAGTTAATCTTTCGACTTTAGCAAATCGCGAAGCCAGCATCGGCGTAATAGTAAAAGAAACAAATAGACTAAGGAGTGTGGAGACCACTACCACAATAGAAAACTGTCTCATAATATTTCCGATAATTCCGCTCGTTAGAGACAATGGGAAGAAAACAGATACATCCACCAAAGTAATAGCGAGTGCCGCAAAGCCGATTTCATTTCTTCCTCTTAATGCCGCAGTCCTCTTCTCTTCTCCTTTTTCAAGATGATGATAAATATTTTCTAATACCACAATTGAATCATCTACGAGGATACCAACAACTAAAGACAAGGCAAGAAGCGTCATCAAGTTGAGAGTAAAATCCAATGCCCACATAGCCATAAATGTTGTGATAAGCGATGAAGGAATAGCAACCAAAACAATCACAGAGTTTCTGATGCTATGCAAGAAAAGAAGCATAACCAAGGCAACTAGAAAGACTGCAATTAAAAGATCTGTTTTAACTGCATTCGCAGCATCTATCGTATATATAGAACCATCCTGAGCAATTGTATATTTAAATCCATAATCGGCAAATGTGGTTTCGAGCTCGGCTAATTTTAATTTTACTAATTTACTTACGTCCACGGCATTAGCATCCGTCTGCTTTAATACGTTTATTGCAATTGTACTTTTTCCATCAATACGAGAAATATTAGTTACGTCTTTCGTTCCATCTTCGATTTCCGCTACATCAGAAAGTTTTATCTCGCCGCCTGTTTTTGAAGTGCCTATTGCAAGATTTCTTACCTGCTCCAAACTTGAAAATTTACCGGCAATTCTAACAATATATTGTTCATCGGTATCTTTAATTTTTCCTGTCGGAAAATCAAGATTAGAATTTTTTATCGTCTGCGTTACCTGCATAATCGATAAACCATAAGCTTTCAGTTTTTCCATATCGAGATTTACTTTTATCTCTCTTTCGTTGCCGCCGATTAAAGCAATCTGACCCACTCCCGCCACTTTTGATAGCTCCGGTTTTACTTTATCTTTTACAAATTGATAAAGTTCTTTATCCGATAAGCTGCCAGATACACCCATTCGAATAACGGGAATTTCATCCAATGCAATTTTAGAGACTACAGGGGATTTTACTCCATCAGGTAATGTCGAAAATATTTCATTTACTTTTCTTTGAGCATCTTGTAAAGATAGATCCACTTTTGCAGATTGAAGCAATTCAATAGTTACAAAAGAAACGCCTTCCATAGATGTACTTTTTATTTCGCTTACTTTATCCAATCCGGAAACCGCATCTTCAAGCGGTTTTGATACTCCCGTTTCTACTTCATTCGGAGATGCACCCGGATATAAAGTTGTAATTGTAATTACTGCCGGACTAAACTTAGGGAGCAATTCATATTTCAATTTCTGAAAACTGAATAAGCCCAAAATTATAAACGCCGCAAAGATTACAATTATAAGCGATGGTCTTTTTATTGATAATTCGGTTATTGTCATTTTTCTAATCCTTAATTAACTATCTTAACTTTTGCGTTCTCTTCGAGATTTGTTTGACCGCTTACAACCACCTGTTCGCCGGAGTTCAATCCCTCTAATACTTCCACTCTTACGCCTGCTTCTTCACCTAAAACTAATTTTCTTAATTTCGCAATTCCATTTTCTATTACATATACTTCCGGTTCTTTAACGCTCCCCAACAATGCCTCACGAGGAATGGTCAATGAACCTTCTTTAGCAGCAGTAGAAAAATTAACTTTTGCGAACATACCTGCTTTTAATTTCTCTGCTCCATTATTATATACTGCCACTTCGATAGGGTATGTATGAGCGTCATCTGCTTTTGAGCTGATAGTTTCTATTCTTCCTTCAAACACTGTTCCCGGGAATACGTCTGTTGTTACTTTTACTCTATTACCCGGTTTAATCTTAAATACGTCCTGCTCAGCTACGTTCACTTTCACTTTTATTTTCGATATATCCACAACGTTTGCGATAACCATTCCCGGATTTACCATTGTTCCGATATCGACATTACGCGCAGTAACATATCCCGAAATTGGAGTTGTAATCTTAGTGTCGCTTAGTTGTTTCTTAGCAACTATATATTGTGATTCAGCATTTGCTAATTGTAGCTTAAAATTATCCATCTGCGCATCAGTTGCAGAGCCTTGTTTCAGAAGTACGGTATATCTTTCGAAATCTTTTTTCGATTTTTCAAAATTAGCCTCGGCACTCATAAATGCTGCTCTCTTTAACTCGTCATCTACTTGAATTAAAACCGCCCCGGCTTGTTTATAATCACCGACTTGAGTGTTAACGGCAACTACTTTACCTTGAGTTTCCGAAACGATATTGACATCTTTATCTGCATTGACTGTACCGATAAGTGATATATCTTCATTAAGCGCACTGCTTGTAACGGACTGCACTGATACATAAAAAACATCTGTCACTTTTGGTGCTGCCTTTGCCTGCATTTTTGATTTATTGTAAAATAGTACTGCTACTATTACGACAACTATCAATACAGGGATTGAATATAATTTTAGCTTTTTCATTTATTTTTCCCTTTTTTATAATCTTTTATTCTTTACCTAATGCTTTCTTCAGACGAGCTTTTGATAGTTCAAAATCGACTAAAGAATTTGTATAATTAATTTTTGCCGAGAGAAGCGAAACTTCTGCATCGATTGCATCTGTGCTAAGAGCAGTGCCCCCTTTAAAACGTTCCGAAGTTACTCTCATATTTTCTTCTGCTTGTTTAACTGTCAATTCCGAAAGTTCTATTCTTCTTTTTGATTGGTTAACTAATAGATAGTATTGATTAACTTCCAAAGAAACCCCGTCTTTTACAATTCCGAGAGCGTCAATACCTTGAGCCAATTGAGCTTTTGCCTGCTCGGTCTGATGTGCAGTCGTTAGCCAGTCCCAAATACTCATACTTAAATTCACTCCTACATCCCAAGTAGAATTAAATTTATCTTCTGCGGGAACGATTCTCTGATTCGGACGGCTATAATATAAATTACCCGAGACACTAATCTGCGGATACCAACCCGCTCTTGCAGCGGTTACCCCATATTCTGCTGCTTTTACTCTTAGTTTCGCTGCTTTTACTTCAGGTCTTTCTTCAATCGCAGCATTAACTAATGTATTTAATTCTCCAAAATCTGCTTCGCTTCTTTTCACTTCTGATGCTATTTCGATCTCGGTCGTAAGCGGAATGCTTAAAACATTATTGAGTCCGATCATCGCTAGTCTTACATTATTAGAAGCATCTAACTGTTTTAATTGAGCATCAGAAAGCTGAACTTCTAATTTTAATTTATCGTTCTGAGTAAGTAGTCCGGCATTTAATAAATTAGTAGCATCATTTACGTGCGCCTGAATCATTTCCAGGTTTTCATCGATTACTTTTTTCATCTGCTCTGCTTTGAAAAGATTCCAATAAGCATTCTGTATATTATAAATAAGATCGGATTGATCTTTTTGAAAATCTTCTTTCGATGCTTCATAATTTTTATCGGCAATCTTGGAACTGCTAATCAATCTTAGCCCCGCAAATAATGGCTGAGATACTGTTAACTGAGTAGTATAATTATCTAATATCGATGGAGAAACAACAAGATTTCCGAATGGAGTATTAATTTCAAACGGATCGACTTCGCTTAATCTTCTATATGAAGCATTAAATTTTACGGCAGGCAGAAGACCGGCAAAGACTTCTTTTGAGCGAGCTTCGGCTGCCACTACTTTCATAGATGAAGCATCTAAAGTCTTGCTGTTTTTTAGTCCTGTCTGAATCGCATCTTCTACGGTCATCTTAATTCTTTCTTGTGCGTTCCCGATTGATGATAGCCCAATCAGCAATCCGATTATCAAAAATGATTTTTTCATTCTCTGATTTATTCCTTGTTTATTTTAATTTCTATTTGTAGTTATTTCTAAATTCTTTTTTAATACGGAGAATACTTTTTCAAATTCATTTGTTTTATCGAAAAAATAATCGGCTCCGATAGAACAGCATTTTGAATTAATTCCACCAATCGGATAATTTGTTAGTATGATTACCGTAGTATCATACTTTTTCTCCTTGATTAATTTTAGTATATCAATTCCATTTCCATCAGGCAGTTGTATATCGAGGATTAAGTAATCAGGAATCTCTTCATTAATTTTTCGCAAGCCATCGCTTAATAATCCTGCCTCCCAAAGAAGTCTTATCTCCGGATATTGATCTATTTTTTCTTTTATTCGCTCTTTTATAATTGTGGAATCTTCCACTATTGCAACAGTCATAAAAATCTACATTTTCTCTTATTTTACATATATAAACGTAATAAATGAGAAAAAGTTCAACAATAAGCATTCAACTGAAAGATTTGTGGGATATTTGGAAGTCCTTTGTAGTCTATTGACTACAAAAGAGATTGGAAGTCCGAAATTGCTTAAAAATGATTCTATTTGCGAGCTGGAATCTCAATCTGGTTGATTTCATTGTGTTTTAATTCTTTTTTGACTTACTGATTTGTTCTAGCAATATTCTGGTATTTTAGTGAGTAGTTAGGAATTATAACAGAGCTTTTATAACTTCCCTGCAAACATCAATGCATTAAAAAGATAATCGCTTGCAAAGCACTTATATATTATAGAATTAAGTGGTAAAAAGTGGTTGCTAATAAATTATGCTATTCTAGTATCTTGTGCTTCATTGCATAGTGGGTAAGCTCTACATCGTTCTTGAGCTTGAGTTTTTCTAATAGCCGATCGCGGTATGTTCGCACGGTTTTAACACTTATAAACAGTTCTTCCGCCACTTCATCGGCATCTTTGCCTGTGGCGATCATCCTTAATACCTGAAATTCTCTGTTAGATAAAATATTTATAGGTGATTCGGTTCTTGATTCATATCCGGAAATTAAAAACTCGGCAAGAGCGGGACTGATATATTTCCCACCGGAACAGATTTTACGGATTGCATTTACTAATTCCTTAGGAGCGGTTTCTTTATTCATATAGCCCGAAGCTCCAAGCTTGAAAGTCCTAAGCCCAACCTGCTCTTCGGGATACATACTTAAAATCAGTACAGGCAATTCGGGCTTCGCCTCTTTTATCTCTTTTAGCACGTCAAGTCCGTCTCTTCCCGGCATTCCAATATCAAGAACTACGATATCCCACTCCTCATCCTTAACTTTTTGGATAACTTCCATTCCATTGAGTGCCTCTCCGGCAACTTCGAGTTCGTCGGCTTTTGAAATTATCTGCTTCAAACCTTCTCTTACTATCGGATGATCGTCCGCTATTAATATTTTTATTTTTTTAGTCATTTTTATATACCGGATTTGAATCGCCCATATTTGAATCTCTATTTGCTAAATTATCTACGGTTGTTTTTGCTTTAGAGGGGATTGAATTTGTTAAGTCAGTGTCTCCACTTGCTAAATGATCGGCTGAGCGATTCACATGCGCCGGAATTAAAACGCTAATAGTTGTACCTTTTCCCGGCTCGCTTGTAATAGAAATAGTCCCTTTGAAAATTTCTGCTCTCTCTCTCATTCCCAATAGTCCAAAAGAATTTTTCTTTTCAAAATCTTCTTTTTTTATCCCTCTGCCATTATCTTTTATTTCGAGCTGATAGTAATCATTTTCGAGACCAAATGTAATAGTAACTAATGAAGCCCCTGAATGCTTCGCTGCATTTGTAAGCGATTCCTGTAATATTCTAAAAACTAAAGTGGTTACTTCAAAAGGTAAGTCGATATAATCCACCGTAATAAAATATTCACACGTGATACCCATTCGGTTATTAAATTCTTCCGCCTGCCATTCGATTGCGGCAAGGAGACCGAGACTATCGAGTACGGCGGGTCTTAATTCGCTCGAAATCCTTCTCACCGATTTCACAGTTGTATCCAATAGTCCGGCAGCGGAATCGATCTTTGATAATAGTTTTTTCTTATCCGAGCCATCCTCTATCATCTCTCTTAAAAAAGTAATATCCATAGTTAAGCCCGTTAAATATTGCCCAAGTTCATCGTGGATTTCGCGTGCCACTCTTTTTCTTTCGGCTTCACGTGCATTTTCGAGATGTATAGCAAGATTTTTTAATTGCTCTCTGTTTCGTAAAGAGATTATCCCATAAGCTAAGTCATTGGCTAATTGCTCTAAAAGTTTAGTCTCTTCTTTGTCGAATGCATCGGGATTCGATGAGATAATCCCGACTATACCAAAGATTTCTTCTTTGTTTTTTAATGGGAGAGCAATGATTGCGGCGTAGCCTCTTTGGAGTACATTCTGTTTCCATTCGTAATTCTTTATATCATTTTTAATATCTTGGAACACTGCGGTAGAGCCGGTGCGGACTGCAATTCCGGCGGGTCCCATACCGAATTCATTTTCTCCATAAGAAATTGTTACGTTGGTAAGATATCCATCTTCTACTCCCTCCCACATAATTGGTAGGATAGTTTTTTCTTCATCTTTTATCACATAACCGATCCAAGCCATTCGATAGCCTCCTTCGGTAACCATTAATCGGCATAAATCTCTAAGGAGAGATGCTTCATCAGCGGCTCTAACTAAGGAGTGATTAACTGCGGTGATAGTTCTTAAAGCTCTATTTAATTTCCGAAGTTCTTCCTGAACCGAATTTTCGCTTTTGTTCTCATTCATAAATCGAAAAATACAAAAAATAATCGAAGATAATTTTATCCTGCGGCAAATGTCATAGAGATTAAGTAAGCGGTATATGCGATATAAAAGAGTAATAATCCTGCTCCCTCATATCGGTTTATTCTTCCGTGTCTTCTTTTAAAACTATATCCAATAACAAATAAAAATATGGTTAATCCCGCCATTATCACCACATCTCTCGAAAGCGTTTCGGGGGATATTGCGATAGGATTAATTACTCCGGCAATACCTACAACAGCGAGTGTATTAAATAAATTGGAGCCGATAATATTACCGAGAGCAATTTCATGCTCCCCTTTGCGAACTGCAATTATAGATGAAGCCAATTCCGGAAGAGACGTTCCGAGAGCTACGATAGTCAATCCGATAATCATATCACTTACGCCGAATATTTTTGCAAGCTCTACCGCCCCCCAAACTAAGATTCGAGAACTAATAATCAATAAAATCAATCCGAGAACCAACCAAAAGACTGATTTTTTAATCGGCATTGCAAGTGCCGCTGTTTCTTCTTCGATTTCTTTTGCAAGTGAATCCCGTTTTTCCTTTATTCTTTGTTGAATAGTCCAATACATCAATCCACCGAAAACGAGAAGTAATATAATCGCATCGAAAAATGAAATCTCTAAATCATAAATTAATAGTATAGATAACGCAGTAACTCCGGCAAGTATCGGGAGTTCTTTTCGTAATATATTTGAGTGGACATCGATAGGGCTAATTAAGGCTGTAATCCCCAGAATCAATCCAATATTTGCAATATTAGAACCATAAGCATTCCCGATTGCGATTCCGGGACTGCCTTGCAATGCAGCCAAAGCTGAGACCACCATTTCGGGAGCCGAAGTGCCGAATCCTACTACGATCATTCCGATTAATAGAGGCGGCATTCCAAAATAACGTGCAGTGGACGCAGACCCTTCTACAAACTTATCCGCACTCCATACAAGTAATATCAACCCACCAATTATTGCTATTATCGATAGTATCATTTATTCCTTTCTTTGAGATAAATCTTTCTTATTTAGTAGCTGCTTAAAATTCCTGATGGTAAGAATGAAAATTTTATGGGATTCTAATCGATAAATTATTCTATAATTACTTTCAAAAACTTCACGAATTTGATTTTTATTTAATTCAGGGACTACTCTTCCTATTTTAGGAAATTCTATTAACGACTCAACTTTTTTGAATATTTTTTCAATATTATACTCTATTTGAAAATCTTTCTTTGACTATCTTATGCTCTATTGCCAAGTGGTCATTTATTTGCTCTTCAGCTACTCTAATATCCTCAAATAGTTCTATTTTATCGAGCATTTCTTCATACTCTGCAACTCCCATCAATATTGCCGTACTTCTGCCATTCTGAGTAATAATTAAGGGACGTTTTGTTTTCTTTACTTTATCGAAATAAAAAGCAACCTTAGAGCGAAATTCCGAAAGAGGTTTTATATCTTCTTCTAATTTAATTCTACTCATAATAAACTAATCCTTATTTAGTACAAATAAATGTACAATATATTAATAAATTTATCAAACTAGTAAAAGCAACTTTTTAAAATAACACCGCCTCTATAAAAGAGGCGGTGATTACAAATTTAGACTTAATTATAACAATTTTTTACTTTATTTCAAATAATGAATCCTGAAGACCGGTATTGATCTCGACAGAATCGACTGTAAGCTCGATATCCTGTGGTCCTACGCTTTGATGCATTTTGAATGGGAATTTTATTCCATCAACTTCTTTATAATCACCAAAATCAGAAGTTTGAGTGAATGTACCTTGAGGAGATTCAATGGTGGATGTACTGCGAACCAAGAAACCACTTTCCACATCATAATATTGAGTAGCTTTGCTGCCTGATGGATAATTAAGAGTTACTTTATAAGCATCTTTGCCATTAATTTTTTCCATACCTGAAAGTTCCGGTTTCACACCGAGTGCCGGGTAATCAAGATGTCCATGAATCGCAGCTTGAACCTTCATTTCCTCTAAAGCTGAACCTTCAAGAGTTTGTTCTTGACCCATTGCAGATACTTTACCTTTTTCGCCATCAAAAACTGTCAACTGCTGAAATACACCTGCATCAAGATTCTGATACAATTTATTAGGTGCTTTTTGGGACATTGTAATAGTTAAATTCATTCCCTGAACCGAAGCACTTAATTTCATTGTCTTATCTTTTATTTTCAGTAAATTTTCTTTACCTCCAATCGCTTGAGTATATTTATCTAATACTGATTCCACCGTTACACCGGCAGGGAGATTTTGTGCCGAAGGATCAACTTCATTGCCATACATATCATAATAATTTACTTTATTATTAATCGTAAAGTTGGTTAATGTCATAGCCACTTCTTCTGCATTTCCCACTACAACAATATATGCGTTATTTGGTTTTACATATTTCTTTGCGATTTCCTGAACATCATCAACCGTTACTTCACTCAAACGAGTAAGGAAATTTTTATAATAATCTTTTGGCAATCCATATCTTTCGATATTGATAGCGAAATTAGCGATGGTCTGCGGACTTTCTAATGAACGTGCGAATCCGCCTGTAATATAATTCTTAGTGGACTGCAATTCTTCGGCAGAAATTTTTTCGCTTCTCATCTTTCTCATTTCATTGAGGATTTCTGTGATTGCACTGTCTGTAACGGAATTACGAACGGTTGTAGAAACGGAAAATTTACCGGCATATTTATCGGCATCTATTGATGACCCTGCACCATAAGTATAACCGTGAACTTCTCTGAGATTATTATTTATTTTAGATTGGAATCCGCCGCCCAATATTGTATTCATTACATTTGCTTTTACAACATCAGGGGAACCAACTTTCAAATCGATAGGATAAGTAATATTAATAACCGACTGAACCGAGGCGGCTCTATCGACCATTGCTACTTTCGCAAGTAATGGCTGCGATGGTGTAGCAAATGTATTTTTAGCTACTTCACCTTTTTTCCATTTACCGAAATATTTTTCAACTAATTTTTTAGCTTCGTCTTTTTTAATATCGCCGACTATTGCTAAATAGGAGATATTAGGTTTAAAGTAAGTGGAATAATATCCGTTAAGATCATCGAGAGTAATATTTCCGACAGTTGCCTCGGTGGTAAGTTCGCCATAAGGGTGATCTTTCCCATAAGTTAAAACAGTAGCTACATTAGAAGCGATTGAATTCGGATCATCTTTCTGTGAAGCCAATCCTGATAATGTCTGTTTCTTAATTTTATCTAATTCTTCTTGCTTGAATTGAGGATTTAATACTACATCGCTCATTATATCTAGTAATTTAGTAACATGTTTTTTTAATGACGATCCAAAAACACCGGTGGAAGAAGTGGATAAAGAAGCTCCGATAAAATCAACTTCTTGATCGATTTTATCTTTAGTGCGTGTCTTCGTTCCAGTTCTTAATAATTGACCTGCCATATCTATATATCCGGCTTTATCTTTTTCATTTAATGGATCGCGATCTACTATTAGATTGAAAGATACTTTAGGCAATTTATGGTTTTCCACTACGAAAACTTTCAAACCGTTTGCAAGTGTAAATGAATCATAATTACCAAGATTTATTACAGGTGCAGGTCCCGGCTGGGGACGTTTGCTTCTATCTAGCTGACCATAATTCATCGAGACAAAAGCAAATAATACCAATAGAATTAAAATTTTATTTTTCATTTCGTTCTCTCCGTTATTTTTTTTCGGCTGATTTTGGCAAATAATAAAGCACTACTCTATTTTCAGGTGTAAGATATTTCTTAGCTGCATCTCTAATATCTTCTTTTGTAACCTTCATATAGCGATCAATTTCGGTATTAATCAAATTAGCATCACCAAAATAAACATGGTAGTCTGCTAAAGAATTTGCTATACCGATCATAGTGCTGTTTGAATTAACGAAATCATTTTCGATCTGATTACGGAGTTTCTGAAATTCCTGTTCGTCTATTGTTTTTTCCTTTACTTTAGTAAGTTCGGTTTCGATTACGGCTTCTAAATCTTTAGGAGTTACTCCTATATTTGTGATGCCATAAACAATAAATAAACCGGGGTCTTCCATTGCATAGTTCATTGAACTTAAGACAACTGCTTTCTGCTGTTTATCTACTATTTCTTTATAAAGACGCGAACTCTGTCCCTTTGATAAAAGTGTACTTAACATCTCGATTGCATAATAATCTTTCGTTCCTTGTGCGGGTATTCTATATGCTTCTAAAACTAATGGAAGACGAATATTATCATAAACTACATCTCTTACTTCGCCGCCCAATGGTGGTTCTACTAAATCAACTTTCTTTATTTCTTCTTTTCCTCTCGGAATATCGCCGTAATATTTTGCAACTAATTCTTTTGTTTTGTCTAAATCAATATCACCCGCAATAGAGATTGTAACATTCTGTGGAACATAAAATTTATTATAGAATGCCATAAATTCACCGAGCGTAGCTTGATCAATATATTGAGCAGAACCGATTGGCATCCATCTATATGGATGAACTTTATATGCTCTTTTGAAAGTCTGCTCGAATATCGATCCGTAAGGTTGATTATCATATCTCTGGCTTCTTTCTTCTTTTACAACTTTTCTTTGAGTTTCAACTCCGATGCTGTCTATCTTTAAATGAGCTAATCTTTCCGATTCCATCCACAAACCTAGTTCTAACTGATTCGATGGGAGTACCTGATAATAGAATGTTTTATCGAAAGAAGTACTTGCGTTATTAGTACCTCCGGCATTTTGTGATATTTTATCATAATCACCGCGTTCCATATATTTGGAACCCTCGAACATCAGATGCTCGAAGAAATGTGCAAATCCTGTTCTCGTTGGGTCTTCATTCTTTGAACCTACGTGGAAAGTCATTGTTATTGCCACTATTGGCGTGCTATTATCCTTATGCAGAATAACGTGGATTCCATTATCCATATCGTACTGCGTAAATTCGATTTTACGTGATTGACCATATAAAACCGAACCCGCAATAAATAGAACCAAAAATAATTTTAGCTTCATTACTTTATCCCGTGTTGTGAGTGTGTGTTTTGTTTTCTTTTATGACTTAGTTTAGACGGATACGAACTAGAATTAGTTCCGAGTTACAAAGCAAAGTTATAAAATATAATACTGCAATAAAAATTAGTTAAGACAAAAATTCACTATAATAAATATTCGTTGAGATAAATACTCAAAACAATAAAAACTTATATAAATATTTTAGTTCTCTTAGGTTAATGGAAATTGTAGTTAATTTGAGCGCTTAAACATATAATTGCAGCGAATGTTTACATTTCACTTTCCTAAATTGGAGCGAAATTTATTATATTGCTTAATTATAATTAAGGAAAATTAGAATGTCTGAATATACACC
>CALDDL010000133.1 GCA_937936675.1 uncultured bacterium | reverse complement strand
GACCAGATCGGTCAGACATTCAATTTAGCTTAGTTTTATTAAATAATTGCTGCACTAAAATTCCTCCTATGATAAAAACCAGTCCGATTATAGAAGATGGTTTTATTATTTCGCCTAGGATTATGGCTATAAAAATCATTGAAAGAAATGGTGATAGATAAGCTAGTGTTGATGTTGCAGCTTTATTTTTACTTAATGATAATCCTTTCAGCCATAGATAAAAAGTAAAACCCATTTCAAATAATCCGACATAAACTGCACCAATAAAATAGATAGGATTTATAACTAAAAAAGAATCAAAGAAAAAAATATAGATTCCTGTGAATAAAGTCCCGGCAAGAAAACCTCCGAAAAGTTTTATTAAATCATCTCTTCTATCAAGTATATTAAATATCCAAAATCCTGCCCAGATAATGGAACTACCCGATGCCAGTACAACTCCAAGTGTATTGTGAAATTTAAGTGAAGTTAAATTTCCGCTCGTAGCAATAATTATAACTCCTAAAAAGGCAGAGACGAGACCGATAATTAAAACAGGGGATAATTTTTGTTTTAAAAAAATCACAGAAAAAATGGAGATAGCTATGGGCCACGTATAATTAAGCGGCTGTGCTTCCTGAGCGGGTAGGAGTGTATAAGCTTTCAATAAAATCATATAATAAAGAAATGGATTAAGAAGACCCAGAATAACGCTATTTCTAAGATTGCCGCTTCGGAAAAATTTCTTTAATTCATCTCTTCTTTTTAAGTAAGATAAAACAAAAAATACAATTGCACTCACGAACGAAGAATAGAAAAGCAGTTGGGCAAAATTCATCCCTTCTAAAGTGAGCTTAAAAGCAGTGGCAGAAGTGGACCACAGTACCACAGCAATTAATGAGAATAATATCGATTTAGTATTTTTATCCAAATTCATAAGAGAAATTAATATATTTAAAAAGAAGAATTAATTTACTTTATAAATACACCATAAACCAATAATAAAAATCTTATGAATATGATCCCAAACGACCATTTAACTGCAGTACAATTAATACAACTCATTTTAGCACCGGCAGTAATGATTAATGCCTGCGGTTTGCTTTTGCTCGGAATTAATAATAAATATTCTCTGGTCGTAAATAGAATCCGTTTACTAAATGAAGAGAAAAGACGCTTATTTATGAAAGTAGGTGAAAGACCTATAACGACAGATGAAAATGTTCGCCTCGAAAGTATTGCAATTCAGATTAAAGCTTTAGTATATAGAGTAAAATTAGTACGCAATACAGTACTTTGTTACACAATGGGTGTAGCTATGTTTGTATTTACTTCTTTGCTTTTAGGTGCTTCCTATTTTGTCTCAATGGATTTAAATATAGTAATTGTTTCCTCCTTTTTAATTGGAATGTCTCTTGTCCTCGTGGGAGTAGTTTTTGCGGGATTTGAAACATATAAAGGATATGAGATTATTGCTTATGAAGTAAAGGTGCATGAGTAATAGAAAAACGAAAGAGGAATTAAGAGCAGAAAAAATTTTACATCTTTATGCTCAAGGTGCTTTCCCAATGGGAGATGACAATTCAGGGGAAATTGAATGGTTCTATCCCGAAATCAGAACAATAATTCCACTCGAATCTTATAACATCCCTCACACTCTTATAAAATTCTTAAATAAATCTGAATTCGAATTTAGATTTGATACATCGGTTTTTGAAGTGATTAATAATTGCTCTGAAAGAGATAGCACTTGGATATCGCCACAATTAAAAAAAGAATATAAAGGATTATATAAGATTGGGGCACTTCATTCAGTGGAAGTTTTTTCCGGGAATGAATTAGTTGGCGGACTTTATGGAGTTAGCTATCGTGGTGCATTCTTTGGAGAATCGATGTTCTCAAAAATTAGCCAAACCTCTAAATGCGCTCTCGCTGTTTTATTAAAAAGGCTTAATGATAAAGGATATTCACTTCTTGATGTACAATTTCAGACTGACCATCTAAAAATGTTTGGTGCTATTGAAATTTCACTTGAAAACTATAATCTCCTTTTAGAAAAAGCATATCAAACACCGGAGATAAAATTTTAATTAATTATTAAATTTTCATTTTAAGACAAAATTCTCCCATAAAAAGACCCCGATAACTTGGAAATTACTTATATTTGAAAGATATATTTTTAGGGGTTGAGTGAAGACTAGATTACTAATTTTAAGCCTATTTTTCTTCTTAATGTTCTTTAAAATAAACGCACAAACAGTCGGTGGCGGATTATTAATTGGGCTGCCGCAGGGTGAATTTAAAGAGAACGTCGATAATGCGGGATTCGGATTAAATGTTCATGGTACTTTATGGAGTCCTTCAAAAGTACGACCATTCTCGGTGGGACTTAATCTCGGATATATGGTTTATGGAATGACCACCGAAAGACGTCCTTTTTCGGAAACAAATCCCGATGTTTCTGTGGAAGTTTCGAGAACCAATAGTATTGCAAATTTCCATTTATTGTTTCTCATTTCTCCGTTTCAAGGTACTGTAAGACCGTATCTCGAAGGATTATTTGGAGGTGCTTATATATCAACATCGACCGATATAAAGAATGAAACTACAGGTGAATCAATTGCAGCATCCACAAATTTTGATGATCTTACTTGGAGTTATGGAGGCGGAGGCGGTCTGCTTATTCAAGTCGGTAAAGATATGGGTGATGTCTCAAGATTATTTCTTGATTTAAAAGCCAGATATATTCTTGGTAGCGAAGCAGAATATTTAACCAAAGACGGTGTGGAAGTAAGATTAGGTAAAGTAAAATATTATCCCGTTAAATCGAAAACTGATTTAATACAAATTAGCATAGGCGTAACAGCATTTTTTAATTAAATATATAGAGGAACAAAATGATTGAGAAAATCAAAGAGTTATTGGGTAAAGAGGCGGATGATCTCCTAACCTACAAAGCAAAATTTCCGGCTGAACAATTAACATTACCTAGCGGCGATTTTGTCGATAAAGTATTCTATCATAGCGATAGAAATATCAATGTATTAAAAAATCTGCAATGGATTTTTAATCATGGTCGTTTAGCAAATACAGGTTATGTTTCAATTCTTCCGGTAGATCAAGGAATCGAGCACTCTGCAGGTGCTTCTTTTGCTCCTAATCCGGCTTATTTCGATCCTGAAAACATCGTTAAATTAGCTATCGAAGGCGGATGTAATGCAGTTGCTTCTACTCTTGGCGTACTTGGAATGGTTTCAAGAAAATATGCTCATAAAATTCCATTAGTAGTAAAAATTAACCATAATGAACTTTTAACCTATCCTAATAAATTTGATCAAGTTATGTTTGCATCGGTTGAACAAGCTTATGATATGGGTGCTGCTGCTGTCGGTGCTACAATCTATTTCGGTTCGGACGAAAGCACACGCCAGATCATGGAAGTAAGCGAAGCTTTTCAATATGCTCATGAGTTAGGTCTTGGAACAATTTTATGGTGCTACTTAAGAAATCCCGCATTCAAACAAGATAAAGATTATCATGTTTCTGCCGACTTAACCGGTCAGGCAAATCATCTTGGCGTAACAATCGAAGCTGATATTATTAAACAAAAACTTCCTGAGAATAATGGCGGCTATAAAGCACTTAATATGGATAATTCTTCTTATGGCAAAACAGATAAAAGAATTTATACTGAATTAACAACCGATCATCTTATTGATCTTACAAGGTATCAGGTAATTAATAACTATATGGGTAAAGCCGGATTAATCAATTCGGGCGGTGCTTCTGGAGCTAATGATTTTGCTGAAGCTACTAAAACAGCAGTTATTAATAAAAGAGCAGGCGGCATGGGCTTAATCTCGGGTCGTAAAGCTTTCCAAAGACCAATGGTTGAAGGCGTTAAATTATTAAATGCTATTCAGGATGTATATCTCTGCAAAGATGTAACAATTGCATAAAAGATGTCTTAGATGATAATTCATTAGAAGTATCTTAATTGTATAAGCGTAATCAAAGATAGTTTTAGATGCATCGACATTTCCAAAGCCGCCGGGAATTATACGGCGGCTTTTTTTTTGCTTTTTAAAATAGTTAGATTATTAACTCATATAATTATTTCTCGGACTATTATTAATATTTAACAAGTTATAAATATTGGACTGATATGAATTTATGGAATAATGAAATTGAGATAATATTCTTTAAAGAAGCCTTGAAAAGTTTCGCTTCTCCTGAGCAGCTTTTCTACAATCTTTTCGATGGTTATTATGCTTATATCCCAAAAGGATATAATTCAGAAGGAAAGACTCTTCAAAGCAGAAATTCTTTAATCGGAAAATTCACTGAAAAATGGTGTAAAGATTATTTAGAACCAATAGCTAAGAAATTAGGTTTATATGCAGTTAATGGTGTTATTTGTGATGAAATTTGTTTGTCTAAAAATTCATCAGCCGATCTTGCTTTTTGTACTACGAATGAGGTAAATCAAAAGTCGGAAAATATAAAACTAATTTTTGAAGTTAAAATGAGTGTTGTATCCAATTATAAATTTTCACCACCTGACAATGTTGAATACATAAGTAGTTTTGAAAAGCATACTGGGATTCCATCATTATTAAGGTCGGATTCAATGTTAAAAGCTATCGGAAAATCAATTAATATAAGAGTTTCGGGTAAAGCATCAACAAAAATTCCTATAATTGTATTGGGAAATAGTCCGATTAAAAATAGCTATATTAAGAAAGCTGATTTTTTAAAAACATCAGGTGTAGTACAAGGATTTTGGTCTTTAAATCCAAGTCCTACCGATTCAGAGTTTCTAAAAAATTCTCCAAAGGATGGTTTTCAAACTATAATTAATCAAGATATGCTTTACAACAATTGTAAAAATCTCATTAAAACCGACATGAATTATTTTTCATCAATGATTTCAAAATCTAAACTCGGAGAAATTATTCTAATTTCAAGCAAAGAAAAAGATGCTATATCAAAAGCAGAAAAATTTTTAACATTAATAAGTAATTAAGATGAAAAGAATAAATGGTACAGAAACAAGTTCATTTGGAACTAGTGGAAGGAGTAATCATGACAGCTCGAAATTCTATAATTCTAAATTGTATTCAGAATTGGAAGAAAAGGAAATTATAGAGAAATCGGAGAATGAGTTTCCCCAAATTCTTGAAAACAAAATAATTCTCGGATCAGCTGAGAAGATGAATGAGATTCCCGATAATTCTATTCACTTAATGATTACTTCTCCACCTTATAATGTTTCAAAAGAATATGACGATGATCTTTCATTAAGAGAATATTTGCAGCTTCTCGAAAACTCATTCAGGGAAACATACCGAGTATTAGTTTATGGGGGACGAGTATGCATAAATGTAGCAAACCTTGGAAGAAAACCATACATTCCTCTTTCCGATTATATATCGAAAATTATGATCGAAATTGGTTATAAAATGCGCGGTGAAATTATTTGGAATAAAGCAGCAAGTGCAAGTCCATCAACAGCATGGGGGAGTTGGCAAAGTGCCGCAAATCCTATTCTAAGAGATGTTCACGAATATATTCTAATATTTTCAAAAGGAGATTACAAAAGAGAAAAAGGGAATAAGGAAAATACAATCTCAAAAGAGCAATTTTTAGAATGGACAAAATCAATATGGACAATGAACGCGGAAAGTGCAAGAAGAATAGGGCATCCCGCTCCATTCCCCGAGGAATTACCATATAGATTGATACAACTATATTCTTTCAAAAATGATATTGTTCTTGATCCATTTATGGGAAGCGGCACTACCGCTATCTCGGCTCTAAAATCGGAAAGGAAATATGTCGGTTATGAAATTAATCAAGAATATATTGAATTAGCAGAAAAGAGAATAGACCCATATAAAAATCAAATCAATATCCCATTTAGTTTAATTGCCGAACAAACTGCTGAATATAAAGAAGAAAAATAAATTCCGATCTATTGAATTTTTATTCCGGACGGAAAAATTATTAAAGCTCCTTTGCGGAGTTAAGGACTGCTACTGCTCCTTTACCTTCTAAACGATGTTTTGGTTGATGTCCGCTCGCAATTAAAATACAATCAATACCCATCTCGTTAGCTACATCCAAATCGTGCAAAGTATCGCCGATTAATACCGCTTCATTTTTAGGGCAGCCAATCTGCTTAATCATTTCAAGTCCGATATGAACTTTACTTTCGGCATAAACATTATCCATTCCTAATAGACCATTGAGGTATTTTCTTAAACCATAATTAGAAACCATTTCTTCGAGAAGGTCATGTTTATAGGCTGAAAGAATCGATTGAGCTTTTCCGGCTTGGAAAAATTCTTCCATTTTCTCTGCTACACCTTCATGGAGTCCTGCTTCACCTTTACGTTTTTCATAAGTCGTAGCCCATTCCATCCCAACCACTTCAAAAGGTTCATTAATTAGGTCCAACCCAATCTGAGCATAATAATCTTGGACGGGGAAAGTAAATACTTCAAGATATCGTTCAACTGAAAGTTCTGCTACGCCTCTATCTTTTAATATTCCGTTTACTATATCGAGTGCTAAATGAAGATCATTAAAAATCGTTCCGTTCCAATCCCATATAATGTGTTTGTATTTCTCTGTCATTCCAATTCCGTAAAAAGTTTGAATGCAAAGCTAATAATAATTATTATAACACTACAAATTTTAATAAGGTGTTCTATGAAAAAGATTTTCACTATTCTTTTATTAATACCTCTCTGCCTAAGCGCACAAAATGTAATCAATAAGCAAACTATTAAGGAAGCGGAAAAAATTATCGGACTAGAATTTACCGAGTCTGAAAGAGATTCAATGATAGATGCACTTAATGAGCAGCTTGGCTATTATAAAGTAGTAAGAGAATTTAATCTATCCAATAGCATAGTTCCTTCGGTTTTATTTAATCCTATTCCTATCGGGTTTGTATTTAATGAAAAGCAAGAAAAATTAAAATATGGCGATTACTCAAAGACAAAAAAGCCCGCTTCTTCTGACGAGCTCGCATACTACTCCATCGGTCAATTGGCACATCTAATTAAAACTAAACAGATTAGCTCCGTGGAACTAACAAATTTATATTTGGAACGATTAAAAAAATATTCGCCTAAATTAGAATCGGTAATTACATTAACCGAGGAATTAGCTCTTCAACAAGCGAAGCGTGCCGATGATGAATTAGTAAAGGGAAAATATAGAGGTATGCTTCACGGGATCCCTTATGGAGTAAAAGATCTTCTTGCCACAAAAAATTATCCAACGACTTGGGGCGCCGCACCATATAAAAAACAAATGATTGATGAAGATGCTACTGTAGTAAAAAAATTAGAAGAAGCAGGTGCGGTACTTGTAGCTAAGTTTACTATGGGTGAACTTGCATGGGGAGATATTTGGTTTGGAGGCAAGACAAGAAATCCATGGAACTATGAAGAGGGATCAAGCGGATCATCTGCCGGTTCGGCTTCTTCGGTTTCTGCCGGATTAGTGCCCTTTGCAATCGGTACAGAAACGTGGGGCTCGATTGTATCCCCCTCTACGGTCTGTGGAGTAACGGGATTACGTCCGAGCTATGGAAGAGTCAGCCGAAGCGGCGCAATGGCTCTAAGCTGGTCTATGGATAAAATTGGCACTATATGCCGAAATGCCGAAGACCTTGCAATCGTTTTCGATGTAATCCGTGGATTAGACCCAAATGATCTAACTCTTTATGATTATCCTTTTAATTACGACCATAAAATCGATTTCAAGAAACTAAAAATCGGGTACTTAAAAGAAGATTTCGATAAAAATTATCCATTTCATTCAAACGATTCTTTGGTTCTAACTCAATTGAAAAAGCTTGGTGCCGAGTTGATACCGATTTCATTACCAAAGATTAATGTTAATAGTCTTTCGTTTATTCTATCTGCCGAATCTGCTGCTGCATTCGATGAATTAACACGAAGCAATAAAGACGAAGAGTTAGTTAGGCAGATAAAAAATGCGTGGCCTAATTTATTCAGAGCAAATAGATTTATTCCTGCCGTGGAATATATAAATGCCAATAGAATTAGAACTGTCTTGATAAATGAGATGAATCAAATAATGAATAAAATCGATTTTTATCTTGCTCCATCTTGGGAAGGGGATAATTTACTATTGACGAATTTAACAGGACATCCGTCAGTTGTAGTTCCAACAGGTAAAGCACCTGACGGTTCTAATAGCAGCATTACATTTATCGGTCGGCTTTTTGAGGAAGGGAATATAATTGCAGCGGCAAAAGCATTTCAGGATGCAACGGAGTATCATCTAAAACGTCCAATGCTTGTAGAATAATTTTAAAATAATCTAAATAAATTGAGGAAAGAATGAAAACCGTTTTGCGTTCTCTGCTATTACTATTTGTGATGCTCTCGCAATTAGCAGCACAAGATTTTAAGAAATTAGATACATTCATTGAAAAGGGAATGAAGGATTGGCAGATGCCCGGATTTTCGGTGGCAATTGTAAAAAACGATTCGGTGATTTATGCAAAAGGATTCGGAGTAACGGAACTGGGTAAAGAAGGAAAAGTGGATGAGAATACTCTCTTTGTAATTGCATCATTATCAAAAGCATTTACCACGGCTTCGATAGCCCGATTAGTTGATCAAGGGAAATTGAAATGGGATGACCCGGTTATAAAATATCTACCGGATTTCCAGATGTATGATCCGTGGGTAACGAAGGAGATTTCAATTCGTGATCTTGTTACTCATCGCAGTGGACTCGTAACGTTCAGTGGTGATATACTATGGCTCGGCAGTAATTATGATACTAAAGAAGTTTTAAGGCGTTCTCGCTATCTTAAACCTGTTTCAAGTTTTAGAACAAAATATGGCTATTCAAATCTGATGTACACCGCCGCAGGTGCAGTATTAGAAGCAGTTACAGATACCTCTTGGCAGAATTACATAAAGGAAAATTTCTTCAAACCGCTGGGAATGAAAAGAAGCGTAACGAGCATAACGGAATTACAAAAATCGAGCAATATTGCAAAAGCATACAAAATGGATGGCGGGAAATTAAGTGTAATAAAATATTATTCAGTCGATGCAGTTGCTCCGGCTGCAGGTATTAATTCCTCAGCAATCGAAATGGCTCAATGGATTCGTTTGCAATTAGGCAAAGGTAAATATGAAGGAAAAAGAATTTTTAGCGAGAGACAATCAGCAGAGATGTGGATGAACCATTTTGCCATTGGTAACGGAGCTATCGGATTGGGATGGTTTGCTGATTATTATAAGGGCAAGCGTGTGCTTTCTCATGGCGGCGGAATGCCCGGAATGGTATCGAATGTTACACTAGTTCCGGAAGAAAAATTCGGTTTCGTGCTTTTAAGTAATCTCGAAAATAGTATGACAAGTGCGGTCAGAAGCTACATAATGGATTTAATGCTTGGCTTAGAGGAAAAGGATTATAATACGGAAATGTTGAAAAGATTTAATGCAGGTATGGAGAGAAGACAAAAAGAGTTCGATCGGCGCGATTCGATTCGTGTAAAAAATACTACTCCTTCTCTGCCTTTAGAAAAATATACCGGCATTTATGAAGATAAAATGTATGGCAAAGCAGAAGTTTCGGTTAAAGACGGTAGTTTGTTCTTACAATTCTTACCATCAAAAGAGTTTAGAGGTGAATTGAAACATTATCATTATGATACTTTTACTATTGATTGGGCAGATCAATTCCTTACAAAAGGATGGGTGAAGTTTGAGATGGATTTCAATGCTGATATTGAGAAATTTACAATTGAAGTGCCAAATTCTCCCGATTTCGTATTCACGGAATTGGAGTTTATTAAAGAGAAATAACTAAAATCGTCTTATTCCCCCTCTTTTTCAAAGGGAGGGGGAGATATTTATAAAATCAAATCTCATATCATTTCTAATATCTGCGCACAAAATAATAGCTGATTTATGAATTTAGAAACATTCTTCCGAAACGAAGGAATGGTCTTTTTAATCTGAAGGGATTAAATCGTATATTTCGGAAAGTAAAATTAAAGGAAGTGTAATGTTTTCAGTATCGAAAAGAATTAATAATATAATCGAATCTCCTACAATGAAAGTGGCTGCAGAAGCTAAAGGAATGCAAGCGAGAGGTGAGCATGTAATAGATTTAAGTGTAGGTGAACCCGATTTCCCGACTCCAAGAAATATCAAAGATGCAGCCATCGAAGCAATTGAAAAGAACATGACACGTTATACAGTTAATCCGGGTACAGTAGAACTTAGAAAGGCAATTCAAAATAAATTTAAGAATGACCATAATCTCGAATACACCTTAAACGAGATCATCGTTTCGAATGGAGCTAAGCAGAGTATTTTTAATGCTGTGCAATCAATTATTTATGTAGATGATGAAGCAATCATTCCCTCACCTTATTGGGTTTCATATCCAGAAATGATTACACTAGCTCACGGAAAGCCCGTAATTGTTGAAACGTCTGAAGAAAACGGTTTTAAGATTACACCCGAACAATTAAAAAATGCTGTTACTCCGGCTACTAAATTATTAATCTTATGTAATCCTTCTAATCCAACGGGTTCGGCTTATACAAAAGAGGAACTCAAAGCTATCGCGGAAGTTGCAGAAGAACATGATTTTTATATTATCTCCGATGAGATTTACGAAAAATTAATTTATGATAATTTTAAGTTTGTTAGTTTTGCCGAATTAAACGAATCGATGAAAAAGCGCACTATTATAATTAATGGTGTATCTAAAGCTTTTGCAATGACAGGATGGAGAATTGGTTATGCTGCGGGTCCAGAGAATATTATTAAGGGTATAAATAAACTCCAAAGCCACAGTACTTCAAATGCTTCCTCAATTTCGCAAGCGGCAACTGTCGAAGCACTTAATGGTACTCAAGAAATTGTCGAAGAGATGCGACTCGAATTTGAGAAGAGAAGAAATTATTTTTATGACGCAATAACCTCTTTAGATGGAATCACTTGTTATAAACCAGAAGGAGCTTTCTATCTATTCCCAAATATTCGTCATTATTTTGGTAAATCAACCGAAGTGATGAAGATTGAACATTCGTTCGATCTTTCTATGTATTTGCTTTATGAAGCAAAGGTTGCCACTGTGCCGGGCAGTTCGTTTGGTGCGGAGGGATTCCTTAGGCTATCTTATGCTACTTCAATGGAGAATCTGATAGAAGGTTTTGAAAGAATAAAAAAAGCATTAGCAAAATTAAAATAATTTGTCTTTCTGATAATGTTTTTTGAATTTTCGGAAGTTATATACCCTAATGACGGTAAGCGTTATTAGGGTATTTTTTTTGAAGCTATTAAAAAAGAAATGATAAGATAAATTATTATTCTGCTATATAGAGCTAAATTTCCTTAACTGTTAAGATAAGAAATAAGAGTTTTCTTCACTTTATCAGTTGGCATTTTTTCGCCGGTCCAAAGCTCAAATGATTTTGCTGCCTGCTCAATAAACATTTGCAATCCATTAATTGTTCTCGCACCCTGATCATGAGCTATCTTTAATAGTTTAGTTTTTATAGGAGTATAAATAACATCGAAAACGATCTGATCCGAATTAAATGATTCTTTTATTGTAGTAGCGGAATCATCAATTTCGGGTGCCATGCCCATTGAAGTGGCATTAACAATTAATTTAGAACTTCTAAATACTTCAACAAGATCGGGAGGAACTAAGCCAAAAGTCTTAAATTCATTATAAAGCATTTTAGAAGCGAAATACTCTTTTAGTGATTCTGCTTTTTGTTCTGTTCTATTAACAATATTGATATGTCCTACCTTAAAAATTCTGATAAGAGCAAATATTACCGCGCGAGCAGCACCACCCGAACCGATAACAGTAACGGTTGCACCTGCAATCTCATCTTTATATGGATTAAGCGATTCAACTATACCCGTAACGTCAGTATTATAACCGTGGAGAATACCATCTTCATTTACTACGGTATTAATTGCGCCTACAATTGCTGCTTCATCTGAAATCTCTTTTACGAAAGGGAATATTTTTTCTTTATGCGGTAGAGTAACGTTGAATCCTTTAATTCCCAAAGCCAGCATACCTTTTAATGCATCTTTGAGTCCGTTTGTAGGAACGTCGAATGGGAGATAAATATAATTTTGATCCAATAATTCAAATGCAATATTATGAATCAAAGGAGAAAATGAGTGCTTAATAGGATGACCTATTACGCCTATTATTTTTGTATTATGGTTGAACTTATTTAGGGATTGCATTCATTCACTTAATTTGATTTATTTTCTTCTATTAATTTAATAAAAAGTTTTGAAGATTTTACTTCCGGATATTCACGGGCGAAATCATTTTTTATTGTCGGATCTAATTTAAAAGCTTCCTTCAAATTTATTATTGCATCTTGAGTTTTATGGAGAAGGAAATTAATCTTTGCTTTTCCATAAAAAGAATTTGCATTAGTCGGTTTAATTTTTAGACACTGATCGAAAGCTTCTAAACCCTCTAACCAACTTCCCATCTCTATATATGTTTCTGCTAATTTATACCAAAGAGTAAAATTATTACCATTAGATTCAATTGCTTTAATATAGCTTTTAATAGAATCCTCTAAATTACCGAGCGAATACTCTAAATCTGCTTTAGCAAACCAGGCATCTTCGGAATCGGTGGTAAGAGAAATTGCGGTATTAAAATCTCTCAATGCCAATTGATACTTACCGATGAAATCATAACAATAGCCACGAGAGAGATAAGCTTCGTAATATTCACTATCAATCTTAATTGCCTCGGTATAGGACTTTATAGCATAAGGGAAATTACCGATTTCTTCGTAAACCTGTCCTTGATTAAAAAGAATCGTTTCGTCTTCAGAATCAATCTCATAAGCTTTTTTATAAGCATTGAGAGCTTCCTGAAAATTATTCAATTTATAATTACAGAAACCGAGATTGAACCATGAGCTTGAAAAATCGTCCTTTAGAGCGATTGACACTTCAAATACGTTTATCGCTTTTAAGTATTCTTCCATTCTGATAAGGACAATACCCTTATTATACCAGCCGGTAAAATTATTTGGGTCTAATTCTAAATACTTTTCATAAGCTCTATATGATTCAGGGAGATTATTAACATTCTCGGAACAAAACCCCAATTCATACCAAGCCTCGGAATATTCCGGATCGGCAATAGTAGCTTTATTGAAATATTCAATTGCCTCTAAGAACTCATCTTTTTTCTCATGTAAAATTCCGAGATTAAAAAGGGTTTCCTCGTTATTAGGTTCAAGTTCAAGAGCTTTTAAGAGAGTTTCAGTCGCCTCTGCAAGCATCCCGAGATTATCCTCGGAGATCGATTTATTAATAAGAGTTTCTACATCATTCGGATTTAGAGAGATCGATTTGGCAAAGCATTTATAACCTTCATCGAAATTGAAAGAATTATTAAAAAGAATTCCTCTAAACTGCCAGATTTCAGAATTATAAGGGATGGCTTCTGTAAGTGCTTCTGTTATTTCTAATCCCTCAACTAATAAATCATATTCTATGCAAAGTTGTATTGTATCTTCAAAAAATTCAATGTTAGAATAAATTTGACCGCTATGAATAAATTCAGTGCAGGTCTTTACTTTTTGTTTAACTTCTTCTTCAGTCTCAAATCTCTCATAATCATCATTAAAATACTCTTCCTGGAAATACATTCAGTAACTCCGTTATAAGTTGTGCGAAAATCTATTATTATGCTGATACAAAATCAAGTTGAAATTAAGTGATTAATTTACGCCATGATTTTAATCATCATTTTTGTGATGAATTTCTTTGTAGGCAATTAATTTTGCGCCATTTGTAGTTGAAAGGTAATTAATTGTAAGCTCTTTTGAAAATTTATTTCTGAAAGCATCATTAATTTTTTCTGCGATCATTTGTGCTTGATCGGATTTTACTAGCGCAAAGACGGTTCTACTAGGAGAGCAGCTAATCATTTTGGCACCAAAAATTCCATCGGTAGTTTTACATTCATCTACAATAAAGTCCAATGTAGTAGTGCTAATATCATATTCTTCAGAAATACTTTTATGGGATTCAAATAGATAAGAACCGAAGGAAGAGACATCTCCGTTTTTTATCGATTTATAGGCATCTTCCGTTCTCATTCTTTCTTTAACGTTATAAGCAATTCTATTATAAATTCTTCTCGGAAGCATGTGAAAATGTTTTTGCATAAAATCTAGTTTTACGTCTCGCAGGTTTTTAATTCCCCAGATATATAATCTTACACCTTTCACTCCTATTTCACATTCTTCGATTCTTTCGTTACATATTAAGTGAGGAGTAGAAAATTCTTCATCGGTAGTAAAAGAAATTATTTTATATTCACTCTGATCGAAGGGGATAAGTTTAAAAGTGTTTTTTCTTAAGTCGGTAATGTAAAAATTATTTTCTTTAGCAAAAGCGGAAGTGGTATAATGAGCTGGGTTAGAAATTTTCCCAATAATATTTGTCTCGTTGGTTTTAATATAGCCGAGCAATTCTTTTATCGGGAGTTTAATATCGAAGGCTTTTTTGGCGGCGGTGATAAAAGCTACCTGCTGAGCCGCAAAACAGCCTAGTCCTAAAAAATTAGGTGAGCATGAATAAATAACACAATCAAAACCACTTTTTATATAATCATCGTCCTTTAAGAGTTTTATTAATCCCTTTATAAGTCTAAAAGCAGAATCAGAATTATCGGTTTCTAAATCGGCTAGTTCGAAAGAAATAGTTGTTTCAAAATCTTTTCTGATAATATTAATCGAATTATCATTTCTTTTCCTGAGGGCAACACCGCAATATCGATTAATTGCAGTAGAGATTAATATTCCATCATTATAATGAGTATGATCGCCAAAGAAAATTAAAGCTGCCGGAGCAATGGCATAAGAAAATGACTCGGTATTGCCAAATTCATTTACAAATGTATTATTCACTTGAAAATTAATCTCAGAAATAATTTTTTCGTTCTTTTCCATAAATGGCCTAAAAGCTTAATTCCCGATTGTGATTTTTAAATAAAGAGGAAAGTATGTTTTTATCTCATTTAAATTTACCAAATAATTAATACATTTGCCCGTTAAAATCGTCTAAAAATCTTTTATTTTTAGTGTTAATTACGGAATTTTAAGTCTTTTTAAGGGTATGGAATAGAAATGCCACCGAAGAATATATTCTATTCTTCGGCGGCTAAAAAAGGGGAATTATTTCTTTGAATCGATCTGTTTTAGGAGTTCATCGACTGCTTTTTTGAGCTGTTGGTCTTCGTTCATTGCTTTTGCATTTGGAGTATTTTCTACAATAAAATCGGGAATCGCAGGTCCAAGTTCCTGATTTTTATCAGTTGTTTTGGTAAACCAAGCTCTAAATGGGAGACGAACCAAAGAACCATCGATTAATTGCTTGCCGCCGGTGGAAATTACGCTTCCATTAGTCGGTTTTCCAACTAATTTACCGATACCGAGCGATTTATAAGCATGTGAAAAGATTTCGGCATTTGAATAGCTATCTTCATTGCAAAGAGCAACCGAAGGCTTAATCCATGGAGAATAAGGAAGTCTTTCTCCGAGGGCATAATAATCTCTGAATTTTAATTTATCTTTTTCGAGATTATCGGAAGCACCTCGCGGAATAGTATAAGCGTGCTGTTTATAGTTAAGAACTAGCATAAGATAATCTGTTGTGGAGCCGCCGCCATTAAAACGAACGTCTATTACGATTCCTTCTTTATCGTGTCCGGCAGCGGTTAACTGTCTTTCAAATACTTCAAATGAAGGGAAATTCATTCCTTGAATATGGATATAACCTAGACGTCCATTTGAATATTTATCTGTAAGTTCTTCTCTTTGGATTACCCATTCCTCATAAAGTAATTGGCGTTCGTTGGAGATTGGTCTAATCTTTACCTCTCTCTCCTTGCCCGATTTATCTTTAACTCCGAGTAGAATCGGTTCATCTGCCTTATTAATTAAAAGAGAATAAAAATCGATTTCGTTTGTTACGGGTGTTTGATCGACCGATGTAATAATATCATCAACAAAAAGCTTGCTTGATTCTCTATCGGCAGGTGATTCAGGGATTACGCGATTGATTTTTACTCCATCTTTTACTGGCGAAATATCGACACCAAGGAAACCAGTTGATTCGCTTTGAGTTTCGCCTCTATTTTGTCCGTATAAACCCATGTGGCTCGAATTCAATTCGCCAAGCATATAATTAAACATCTCTTTAAAATCTTGGTCGGTAGATGCAGCCATAGCCCAATCTTTATATTTTGCTTTAATTGCGTCCCAGTCATATCCGTGGAAATTCGGGTCATAGAATCCGTCTCTGATAGTTCGCCAAGCTTCTTCAAAAATTTGTTCCTGCTCTTTTGGATGATCGATATTCATTTTAGCAGAGTAAGGCAGTGCTTCGGACTTATCACCTTTAAGATCAATACGGTTAAGAGCACCGGACTTGAAATAGTATAAATATTTTCCTTCCTTATCTATTTCTACACCAGTCGGCTTAGTACCTCCTTTAGTGATAGCTTTTAAGTCTTTACCATCCCACTTCACGCTATAAAGGTCGTTTGCTTTAGCATCGCTATTAAATGCAGTGAAATAGAAAGTTTCACCATCTTTAGAGATTGCAAGATTACTCTCCTCGCCGGGCAGGTTAGTTACTTGAACTAGTCGTTCATAAATCTTATCGAAATCAATCTTTATATCCTTAGTTTTGCTCGAGTCTTTAGAAGCATCTTTTTTATCTTTCCCGTTTTTATCAGATTTTGCTGCTGTTGCAGGCTTTTCATCATCGTAGAGCCAGTCTAATTTAGTTTTATCCCAATCGGATTTTTTTAGCCAGACAAACCAGATATCAAAAGTTCTGTCATTACGTTCAGAACGGAAACCAAGTTTAGAACCGTCAGGACTCCATACCGGATCATAATCACCGCGCGGATGCATACTTACATTCACCGGCTTCATTGAATTATCAACGGGATGAATAAATATTTCATCATTGAAATAAAGATCGCTAATCGAATAAGCAAGGTACTTGCTATCGGGACTCCAGACTACGCTGCTCGGGGTCGCCCAACCTTCTAATAATACTTTCTCATTGCTTAATTTACCATCGGCGGAGATATCGGAGACTATTAATTCTCCTCGACCTCTTATATAAGTAATTTTCTTTCCGTCTGGCGAAATAACGGGATTTGATTCATCTAAATCTGTAGAGGTTATCTTTGTTATTTTGTATTTAAGTGTTTTGAATAATTGTGGTTCCGATTTGTCATCGCTTTTAGCTAGATAAAGATCGTATTGACCGTCTCGATCAGAAGTAAATACTAATGACGAATCGTTTAACCAAGCCACATCGGTATCGCGGTAAGGACTATTAGAAATATTTACTGCTCTTGATTTATCCTTATCATTCAAAGTAACGAATACTTCGCCACGAATTACTAATGCAGTGTATTTGCTATTCGGAGAGACAGAATATTCCGAAGCGTTGCTTGTAAAAGTTTTATATTCAATAGGATCGAAACGATAGTCTGCCGGAAGCTCAATATCAATCTTACTATATTTTTTTGTTTTTGTATCGAGAAGATAGATATTGGAATCACTTTCAAAAACAATTGAATTTCCGTTTGTACTTATATCAAAATAGCGGACACCATTTTCGAGTTTAGTTATCTGTTCTGCCGCTCCCGCCGGTGTGCCATTTTCATCAATTGCTTGTTTGAAGATATTATATCTTCCGTTTGATTCGGCACTTATAAAATATATAGTTTTATTATCTCCCCAAGCCGGATTGATATCATTCGTCATACTTGTAGAAATTTTTACGAAAGATTTTTTTGCTTTATTGAATAGCCAGATATCACGATTAGCCGGACCTGCATAGGGTTGGCGGTAAATCGTATTGCTTCCTCTAACGAATAGATAGAATTTATTATCGGGAGAATTGACTATCGAAGAACCGAGAGCATCAAGAATTCTTTCCGAAGTACCGCCATTAACCGATACTTTATGAAATTCTTGTTCGCGTTCCAAATTAACGAATTCACGTGTAGTCGAAAATAGAATCTCTTTATTATTTTCCCAACCCGTAACAACGTCATTCGAGGAACTATAAGTTAATCGAGTGGGAATTCCACCATTTGAAGGTATAACAAATACATCATTACTTCCCATTCGATCAGCCGTAAAAGCAATAGATTTGCCATCAGGGCTGAATTTAGGCATTGTTTCAAAAGCTTCATGAATTGTTAAACGTGTAGCGGCACCTCCTTTAGAATCGACAGTCCAAATATCCCCTTGGTAAGAGAATGCGATTTTGGAAGCGTCACTATTTAGAGAAGGGTAACGGACGAAAGGTGATTTCTCTTGCGAAAAAGTTACGGTTACTAATATGAGTGAAAAAAATACCAATAGTTTTTTCATTCTAAATTATCCTTATATTATTTTTTACCTTGTCCCCATTCAAGGACTTCTACTCTTGCATCTGTAATACCGTCATTAACGAAATCCAATACCATAGCTGCGCCGAGAGAAAGATCAATTATTCTATCGCCTCTTGTTGGCATTCGGTCATTAATTCGTAGTATTGTACTTTTATTATTTTTAAGATTGGTTACTCTAATAATAGTATCCATCGGGAAAGATTGATGAGCGGCAGTTATGCCAAACATATCATATACTTCGCCGCTATAAGTAATTCTTCCATTAAATTTATCGGCATAAAAGGATGCAGTTCCTTCAATAAATTCAATAACTTCGTGGTTTTTATAAGTTTCATTAAGCTGCCTGTTTTCGATAGGCAGCTTAGAATTGTTTTCTGATCTGAATCTGGGTAATGGAGTACAATTGTATAGTGTTACCGCTAATATTAATAGTAAAACAAAATTAGTTTTTTTTAATATCATTTTTTCCTGTATCCGAATGAATCGACATAATAACTTTCCAGTTCAACGGTAACTTTTTTAGTTATATAAGTGCCGAATATTCCGAGCCCGCCTTCGATATTAGTAAAATCGGGTTGATTAATCCTCACCGAAAATTCGTCTAAAAAAGTTTGTTGAGCCGAATAGTAAGTAGCTAAATATTTATCCATAATTAATAAACGAAAATAAGCTTTATCAATGATATAATTTGATTTATTTGGATCACCGGTTGAGATGCTTCTCATAATTGAATCGACAGCCGGTTGCTCAAATCCTACGGTATTAACCCTATTTGCGATAGGCGGATAGACCCCGATGTCCTTTCCTTCTTGATTAAGAAGATACATAGGGAACTCTACTTGATGACGTTTCTCAACGCCGTTCTCCACTTTGTAATACACCAAAATAAGTTCGGGAGCAAAGAAAATTTCCTGATTTAGATTTTGATCTGGATAAAATTCTTTCCACGTAAATTTAAGAGTTGAACCATAAGCATTTCCCGTAGGTATAGTTCTATTGGAAGTCGAGAAATAGAAATTATTGGGATTAAGTGCGTTTGTTGAAGCGGATAATATTTTCCCTTGACCCGGATAAGCCCTAATCTTAATCTCGGTGCCATCATTTGGAGTAAAATTGGGAAGATAATAAACAGGTATCGGTTGAGTATAACGTGAATCCCCTAATCGAGAAATTAATGTATCCTTCATTCGATAAGCTTTTCTTTTATATATCAATTCTAAATACATATTCTTAAGGAATGGATCGTTTTGATTTGTGTATGGATCGTAACCGGCGACATCAAAACTTTTTGATATAGTTGCGTATTGAGTTGTGGAATCTCCGTTGATAATACAATTAAGAATATATTTTTCCGAAAAATCCGCTTTCGGTTCAAATGAATCATCGCACGAAACGGATGTGATTAATAATAACAAAGCCGAGGCTAAAATTGATTTTTTCATAATTCCACCTTTATAGTTGCGGTTGGAAGGAATCGAAGCATATCCACTCTTTCGCCAGTATTCCTATCAAAGTAAAAGATATTTTTTCGATCGTAAACATTAATGATGCTGAAATCTAGATAAAACTTAAAATCACCCAACTGAAATTTTTTTGAGAGATTAAAATCGAGACGATGATAATCAGGCAGTCTTCCCATATTTTTATCAGCTAAAATTCTAAATGGCAGATAGGAATCGAACAGATAATTTTGTGCGAAAACATCATCGATGGTGAGTTTCTCATAATAGCCGGAAATTTGTGTAAACGGTTGACCGGAATTATAAATCCAAGTTGTACTTGCCGTAAATCCATATCCAAGATCAACTTCGAGAATCAGATTCAAGGAGTGTTTTGCATCGTATCGAGGCGAATATGAAACGCCATACACTTCATTTGTAGTATTCGATAATGAATAAGACGCTGTTAAACTTGCACGAGAATAAGAGTATCTTGTAAGCACTTCGATACCGTAAGATTTTCCCGTTCCGGCAACAAGGTCGTTATCGGTAGAAAAGAATTTCCTTTCATTAATTAAAGCGAGATTAAGAATTCTTTTATAATATCCTTCTATACTGAGCTCGAGTTCGGGGGTGAAGAAAGTTTCTATTCCCGCAACATAATGGATGGCATTAGATGGCTTTAAATAAAGAGGAGTAATAATCCATGGCTCGAATAAGTTGATGATTTCATTCTCGTCCGATAGGGTTACTAAGTCTTGTTGATAAATACCCCAAGCCGCTTTAATGGCTAATTGCGGGAGTATTCTATATGTCATACTTACGCGTGGTTCCATAAATTGCTCGTCTGAACCTCCGCCTCCTAATCTAGTTAAGTTAATTCTAGTGCCTACGTCAGCTCCGAATTTATCGAACCTGAGAAGCTTATATTTTAAGTATGCGCTAATATTAGTTCCTTTAGTTGCAATATCGGTTACGGCTCGGCGTGCATTCTCAAGAAATAAATTTGTCTTAATCTCGGTGATCTTAAATCCGCCATCGAGTTCATCCTTACTTCCATAAACATAATTGAAATCCATTTTAACGGAGATATCACTTAGAGAATTTTTTCTTGCTTTAGAATTGCTTCCGTGAGGATTAAGTTCTCCATCAAAATGACTCAAAGAAAAATCGATCTGATAAAACAAAGGACTATCTGAAATCTGGAAATAGTTCATTCCGATAATTTTATTAGACCAAGCGAAATCTTCTTTTACGGGGCTATTATTTTTAAGGTAATCTCCGCTAGCAAAGCCATGTACCGTAAACTTTGCATCTTTCATAAATTCATCATCGGAATAGTTAAGCTTCAAAGCGACATCATAAAAATCGATCGGAGCATTTTTATTATTCATGAATTTTTTTAAGATTCCGGTAGAGTGGCTTCTTCTTCCCGAGAGGAGGAACGAACCGTTAGGGATAGGACCTTCTACCAATGCTTTAGTACTAAGGAGCGAAGCACTAGCTTTACCTCCGAATTGATTTCGATTACCATCTTTTGTATTAATCTTCATTACCGAGGAAAGGCGACTGCTTAATTCGGATGTAAATCCCCCTTTGTAAAATTCAATCGAATTAATAATTTCGGGATCGATAGCCGAGAAAATTCCGAATGCATGGAAAGGATGATAGACGGTAGAATTATCGAGCAGCACGAGATTCTGATTACTCGCTCCTCCTCTTACGTAGTACTTAGCGGAGACGTCTCCACCGGAACGAACACCCGGCAGATATTGCAACGAGCGAAAAATATCAACCTCCACGCCCTTAGGTAAAGTCTCAAGATCTTTGACTACAATTTTTTGCAGACTTAAATCGGTTGATTTTTCTTTTGGAATTTTCGAAGCCACTTTCTCGATTGTACTGAGTTCAATCGAAACGGGTTCAAGAATAATTTTTATATCGGTTACTTTATTAGCTCCGATAAAAATGGAAAGTTCTTTTGATTTATAGCCGACATAAGAAAACACGATGTTATATTTTTTATTAGCCGGAATGGAAGTAATAATAAAATAACCTCTTTGATCGGTAGAAGTGCCTGAATTAAGTTCTTTAATTAAAACGTTACCAAAAGGAAGTGCTTCGCCCGAAGTGGAATCAGCAATAAATCCTCTTAGAGTTCCTCTGCCTGATTGTGCTTCAATACTCGTAGAAATAAGAAGCAATAATAGAAGAATTATCAATCTTTTCATATTCCCCCACAAATAAAATAAATACAAAGATAAATAACGAAAATACAAATTAGTAAACCATACCAAATTTTATCTCTTTTTTTCTGCATTAAATAAAAATTTTTTATAAATTTCGCCGATATTTTCTACGCAATTCTACAATATCACACCCAAAATTACTCTTAATAATAAGAAAGAAGGTGAAGAATAGTGAACCGCACTTTCAACATAACACGCATAGGGAAACTTTTATTAGAAGATGGAAGTGAATTTCCGGGATTTGTTTTCGGACTACCGGAATCGACATCGGGCGAGGTGGTCTTTAATACCGGAATGGTAGGATACCCCGAAACGTTGACTGATCCATCATATAAAGGACAGATATTAGTTTTCACATTTCCATTAATCGGCAATTACGGCATTCCCGCAGATTCAATAATCGAGAAATTGCCCGAAAATTTTGAATCGCATAAAATTCAAATACAGGCATTAATTGTTTCTGAAAATTCCGAAGAGTTTAATCATTGGAATTCGGCACAGAGTCTTTCTTCATGGCTTGAGAAATATAATGTTCCCGGACTATGCGGAATTGATACAAGGAGATTGACAAAGCTTATTCGTGAGCATGGGACGATGCTTGGTAAAATAATAGTCGATAGCGAACCGGCTAAGTTTTACGATCCCGATATCGACCATCTAATTTCTAAAGTAACAGTACAAAAGCCTGAAATTCTCGGCAAAGGAAAGAAGAGAGTACTACTTATAGATTGCGGCTGTAAGAAAAGCATTATAGAAAATCTGATTTCGAGAAAAGTGGAAGTATTTAGAGTTCCCTATAATTATGATATAAGCGGCGAAGAATATGATGGTGTGGTTTTATCGAACGGACCGGGAAATCCGATAGTATATAAAGAGATAGTGAAAACGGCTAAACAATTAATAGCAAAAGAAGCTCCGATATTAGGAATCTGTATGGGTCATCAAATACTAGCTTTGGCTGCAGGTGCAAAAACATATAAATTAAAATATGGTCATAGAAGTCAAAACCAGCCCGTAAAAGAAGCCGGCTCAAATAAATGTTATATCACGTCACAGAATCATAGTTTTGCAGTAGATACCAAAAGACTTCCGAAAGGGTGGAGCGTTTGGTTCGAGAATCTTAATGACGGTTCTAACGAAGGAATCAAGCATAATAAACTTCCATTTAGGAGTGTCCAATTCCATCCCGAAGCAGCACCGGGACCTGTGGATACTGAATTTATTTTCGATGAATTTATCAAGGACTTAAAGTGAAAACAAAATTCAAAAAAGTATTAATAATCGGGAGTTCCGCTCTAAAAATCGGAGAAGCAGGTGAATTTGATTATTCAGGAAGCCAATGTATTAAGGCTCTTAAAGAAGAGGGAATATATACCGTTTTAATTAATCCGAATATAGCAACGATTCAGACTTCTGATTACATAGCCGATAGAGTATATCTTCTTCCGATAAATACACATTTTATAGAAGAAGTAATTAAGAAAGAAAAACCCGATGGAATAATGCTGGGATTTGGCGGGCAGACGGCATTGAATAGCGGACTTGCTTTAGAGAAGCTCGGCATCCTCAAGAAATATAATGTAGAAGTACTTGGCACTCAGATTGAAGCAATCGAGAATTCCGAAGACCGTCAGAAATTCTGTCAAAAATTAAGTGAGATAGATGTAAAATATCCACAGAGTAAAGCCGTCAATAGCGTGGAAGACGCACTCGATTATGCAAAGAAGATCGGCTTTCCCGTAATCATAAGAATTGCTTATGCTCTCGGGGGACTTGGATCGGGTATCTGCCGCAATGCATCTGAATTAAAAAAATTAGCATCCCGCGCTCTTTCATATTCATCACAAATTCTTGTAGAAGAATATCTCGAAGGCTGGCGCGAAATTGAATATGAAGTAGTAAGAGACAAATATGACAACTGTATTACGGTTTGTAATATGGAAAATATCGATCCGATGGGAATTCATACGGGCGAGAGTATGGTTGTTGCTCCATCGCAGACTTTATCGAATACAGAGTTTCATAAATTAAGAGAGATAGCTATCAGAACCATTCGCCATCTTGGAATTGTAGGCGAATGCAATATTCAATATGCGCTAGATATGAATTCGGAGGATTATCGCGTAATTGAAGTAAATGCTCGTTTATCACGAAGCTCGGCACTTGCCTCCAAGGCAACGGGATATCCATTAGCATTCGTGGCGGCAAAGCTCGCTTTAGGTTATGGATTACATGAGCTTCCAAATTCGATAACTAAAAATACGAGTGCGTTCTTTGAACCTGCTCTTGATTATATTGTAATAAAAGTACCTCGATGGGACTTGAAGAAATTCCGATTTGTAAAAAAACAACTTGGCTCTTCGATGAAATCGGTAGGTGAAGTAATGGCTATCGGGCGTAAGTTTGAAGAGGCATTCCAAAAATCGATGAGGATGCTAGATATAAGTGTAGATGGAATAACGGCTAGCAGAACGAAATTTGATTTTGAGGATCTGGAATATGCTCTTAGCAATCCCACCGAAGAGAGAATCTTCGCAGTCGTACAAGCATTAAAATCGGGTTACTCGGTGGATTGGATTTTTAATCTTACTCATATTAATAAATGGTTTCTCTATAAGATTCAGAACATTGTGGATATGGAGAAGAAAATTAAAGAGCAAGATTTCAAAAAAATGGATAAAGCATTTTTGCTAAAAGCAAAACAGTTTGGATTCTCCGATCGGCAGATTGCAAATATTTTAGAAATCGATGCTCACGATGTTTATTTAAAAAGAGCAAAATTCGGATTACGACCAAAGATAGAACATATCGATACACTTGCGGCAGAATTTCCGGCAAAGACCAATTATCTTTATCTAACATATAATTGCGAGGCGAGCGATTCTGAACTGAAATTAAAAAATTCGATTGTTATTCTCGGATCGGGACCGTATCGGATCGGTAGTTCTGTTGAATTCGATTGGTGCTGTGTGGTAACGGGTAAATCTTTAAGAGAGATGGGTTACAAAACTATTATGATTAATTGTAATCCCGAAACCGTTAGCACTGATTATGATGAATCGGATGCACTCTTTTTTGAAGAACTTACAGTAGAAACAATTTATGAAATTTACAGGGCAACGAATCCTAAGGGTGTAATAGTTGCAATGGGAGGGCAGACTCCAAATAATCTTTCTGCAAAATTAAGAAACGTGGGGATAAAGATACTTGGTACATCCACCGATTCAATCGATATGGCGGAGGATAGAAGTAAATTTTCTTCCATGTTGGATAAACTTGAGATCGAACAGCCGGAATGGAGAGAGCTTAGCGCAGTTCAGGATGCTGTGGAATTTGCCAAGAAAGTAGGATATCCGGTTTTGGTACGTCCCTCTTATGTATTAAGCGGTGCGGCAATGGCAATTGCCACCGATGATAATGAATTGATAAAATTCCTTCATAAAGCTGTGGATGTATCAAATGAGCATCCTGTTGTAATATCAAAATATTTGGTTAATGCAAAGGAATTGGAATTTGATGCCGTAGCACAGAATGGGAAAATTGTATGTTCTGCAATTTCAGAACATGTGGAAAATGCTGGTGTCCATTCAGGGGATGCCACATTAGTTCTTCCTCCGCAGAGAACATATCTCGAAACAATGAGACAGATAAGAGATATATCTGCTAAGATTGCAAAATCGCTTAATATTAATGGACCTTTTAATATCCAGTATATTGCAAAAGAGAACAGAGTAAAAGTGATAGAATGTAATCTTCGTGCATCAAGAAGTTTCCCTTTTGTATCAAAGACATTAAAGAAAAATTTTATTGAGATTGCTGCAAAAGTAATAACGGGTGTGAAAGTGCCGATAGATGACAATATGAATTTTAATTACGATTATGTAGGAGTGAAAGCACCGGAATTTTCATTTACTCGTTTAGAGGGTGCGGATCCGACCACGGGAGTGGAGATGGCATCTACGGGTGAAGTCGCCTGTCTCGGTGATGATTTTAGTGAAGCGTTCTTAAAGGCACTTATATCCGTAGGGTATAAATTCCCGATTAAGTCGATATTAATTTCATCTGGTTCGATAGAATCGAAAGCGGAATTATTAGAGACATGCCGCTCGTTCTTAAAGCTCGGAGTGAAACTTTATGCCACATCGGGCACGGCAAAATTTATGAAATCAAATGATATACCCGTGGAGATATTAAACTGGCCTCTTAAAGGAGGTTCTCCTAATGCGGCTGATTATATTAAACAAGGCAAGATCGATTTAGTAATAAATATTCCGAAAAATTTCCAAGAAGAAGAATTAACTAACGATTATATAATCAGAAGGACGGCTGTGGATTATAAAATTCCATTAATTACGAACCGTCAATTGGCAATGCGTTTGGGAGAAGCTCTCTCGGAAAAGAGCCTTAATGACCTTCAAATAAAAAGTTGGAATGAATATTAGTTTTTTTTTGTCAATCTATTTAGTATTTTTAGAAAGTTGATACACAAACAAGTGGAATAATATGTCCGTTGAAACACCAAACAAACCGAAATTACTAATTGTAGAAGATGATTACGAAAATCAGAAATTTCTTCAGATATTTTTGAAAAGAAAATTTGAATTAGAGATTTGCGATTCAGCCGATACTTTTTATCAAAAATTAGCTGAACAAAAATTTGATATCATATTAATGGATATCTCATTAAGAGGAAAAAAAGACGGGCTTCAATTAACAAAAGAATTAAGAGAAAATCCTACTTATAAAAACATGCCGATAGTGGGTCTCTCGGCTCACGCATTCCAGCGCGATAAAGATAATGCTTATAATGCAGGTGTAGATGTTTTTATTACTAAGCCCGTTCAAAACGAAGTTCTAATGGATACTTTAGTAAAAACATTAGAAAAAAAATCGGGTATCAAAATAAGCTAATTTTAGAAATGTAACATTTCTAACTATTCTTTCGTCTAAACTTCAGATAAAATAAATCTCAAGGGGAGGGACTATGCCTAAGAAATGGCTTACACTAATATTTATATTCAGTTTAGCGCTAACAATTAATTTATCCGCACAAGATGAAGATGAAGACGATTGGGGCACAACCGATGACGATGATGATTACGGCTGGGCACACAATTGGGAATGGAACGGATACGATTGGCTGAATTGGAAATTCGACCGTCCATTTATAGAATTAAATTATGGCATCGGAGACTATAAACATAAAGATATGTTTTCTAAATTTGCTTCGGCAGGTTCGTGGGAATTAAAACTCGGTTATAGCGATATTGGAAGTGCCGATGATAATAATATAGTTGATTTCAATGAAAGTTTTGTTTTCGTATCTCATGTAGCATCACGATTAAGTTCTCAAGAGAGAAAAATCACCGAGCTGCCTTTTGATAATTGGCGTTTCGGTATCGGCAAGAGAGAAGGTTACGGATACGATTTAGGCGCATTATCAATACTTCCATATACTCAATCCGGATTTGTATGGACTAGAGTGGAGATGGAAGATTATCCGGCAGGAATTTGGATTACACCATTGGATGATTATTTCCCTAGACCGGGTCAAAATTCTTATAACGATTATAAAATTTTACAGCGTTATGATAAAGATTTTAGATTTGGTACGCTCGTTGAAGGTGGAGTACGATTTGAAACTGCAAGTGTTGTATCTATAAGTGCCGGTTATGAAGCTGCGGTAATTTTTCCTCGTCATTTATTTTGGAAACATCTTGGCAGTTTAGTAATTGAAGAAACAGGCAAAGGCGCATTGGAATATTTTATTGAAAGAGTAATGAATTCATCTCCTGCAGCGGCTCCGATAATAAACGTAATTCTTAAGAGTGCTTATTCTTATGCTTTTTATGCATTAAAGAAAGATAATATGAACTGGCCCTTCAATACAGAAACACCGCTTACTTATGAAACATTCAAGTTCGGAGTTACATTCGTTTTCTAAAAAATTATTGCTCCCGTTTATAGCGGGAGCAAATTATTTATAAAAATTTCCATTTCGCCGGTAGATATTAGAATTTGAAAATATGTGTGTTGAACGGCTTTAGTTCCACATATAGACCGATACTATTTATTTCCTCGGCTGAACGCAAATAAGTTTTATCATTCATCAAATCAATGAATTCGACCTCTTCGGGGAATCCCTCAAGGCTCAATTTTATTCTGCATTTAGAAAGAGTCTCGGAATGATTAATCACTACAAGGCGATGTTCGTCTTTATAAGTCCAAAGCCACGAGAGCATATTAACATAAGTAAAATTTCCATCCCAACCGGGTTCTGGTTCTAGGAGAGTCCATTTGCCCGACTTAAAAATTTCCGCTTTTGTAATGGAAAGTAATTTATCATAATGAGCTTTAAGGAGTTTATTTTCAGTTTCAGCCCATTCTCTACCGAGCTGAACGGGTAGTTTAATTTTTCTTCCTTCGAGCTGTCCATCGTTATAGAGTTTTAGTCCCTGAATTGTAGCAATAATAGCCGAAGCAGTTTTATTGCGTTCGCAATTCATAATCGAAAGAGTTCTCTCTTCATCATGGTTCTCGAGGAAGCGAACAGATTTTTGTTGATATTCGGTATCGGCTTGGAGATGACCTTTAATAGCATCAATATAACCGGAACGGATTCGCTCGGTAAGAGTCTTATCATAAGTATAATCAAAACCTTGCTGTTGCATTACCCATTCAAGGTCCCAATAGGCTTCGGCAATCATTATAAAATCTTCTCTCTTAGCTTTTATCTTTGCGATCGTATCAGCCCAATAATCTTTTTCGGGACGAGGATAATTTTTAAGTGCGCCAACCCATGTGCTATAAAAAGTATTATTAAGAACAAGCATCGCCATATCGCATCTTAAACCATCGCATACATCAGTGAGATCGAGAAGTACGTTATCCATAAATTTGCGGGCTTCTAAACTATAATAATTAATCTGAACCGTATCCTGCCAAGCGGGGAAAAATGGGTCTCTTCCGTGAGCATAATACTTCCCGTTATCCGACTTAAAAAAAGTATGGTTATCGGTATTATAATTTTCTTCGGAAGCCTCGAGGAAAATTTCGGGATTTGTTTTAAGCAGGTGTGTGTGGACGCTAAGGTGATTCGGAACGAAATCTAATATCAATTTCATCCCTTTATTATTCAGCAACGATTTTACGTTATAAAAATCTTCAGTACTTCCTAATGCGGGATTAAATTCATAAGAATCGATAGAATAAGGAGAGCCGATTACGTCTTCCTTCTGCCAATCTTTTAATGCCTTTGAATAAGCTTTTACTAAATCTTCTTCATAACAAAAACCTTCTATTGCCGAAGAACATGTTTTCCAAACACCCATAAGCCATATATAATCGAAACCTTTTTCTTTGAGACTATCCCAATATGATTCTGGGACATAACTGATATTTATATTGCCACTTTTATCGGCAAATTTCTTTAGAAATACTCTGGTATTAATTTCGTAAAGCGATAAATTTTTTCTCATATCCTCACCTATTCTTCGTTATTATTTTTTGAATTAGGCATTAAACGGCGTTTTTCATCCTCTAAATCTTTTATTGATTTCATTAGTTCATAAATTGCTTGGCTATCGGAAGTCTCGCTGATTTTTTTATTTAATTCATAAAGTTGTTCATTAATGCGATTGACTTTGAAGCGTCTGATTGTATCGATAGCATATTCAATTTTATCTTTTTTTATTTCGCCGTTATGTGATAGCTCAGACCATTTTGGACTGATCTCTTCCTCATTAAAGAGGAGATTAAAAACATATTCTTTTAATTCCGAATCATTAATTTGCTCAATTAAATGAGCAGGCGCAATAAGACCGTCTTCA
>CALDDL010000132.1 GCA_937936675.1 uncultured bacterium | reverse complement strand
GGTGCGGATGGAGTGAGTGAGTTCTATCGAGGGGCGGGCATCGGAAATCGATAGACCTTCGCCTGCAAGAGTTCGGCGATAGACTTCGGTATGAAGATCGGTGAAACCATCAGTAAAATTAATCTCTTGACCGTCTATAGTGAGTGAGCGAAAAGTGGGGCTTCCCTTTTCGATTGCCTCCGAGGGGAGATCATTTCCATCGATTGAAAGATACCAATCGACCGAAGCATTCTCGAAAGTAAGTTCACCTTTCATCTTATCGGAATTGCGAATGAAAACTTTGGAATCTTTAACCGGACCGAAAAGCCATATAAGCAGATCGAAAAGATGAATACCGATATTAACGGCGATGCCGCCCGATTTTTCTTCATTCCCCTTCCATGAATAGTGATACCAATTTCCACGCTTAGTGATGTAAGTGAGTTTCACTTTGTGAAGCCGTGGCTTACTAGGAGATAATTGGAAATTATTCTGCTGGTCTATCGCAGGGATATTGAAATTTTCGGTTTCAGAAGATTTCTGTGGATCATTCAAAATTCTATCCGGAGATTGACCAACGCCAATAATAGAAGCTCCGGATTGAGATAGTTTATTTTTGAGGGACAGGAGTTCGGGATGATAGCGGAGCTGCATCACGGAGAAAACTTTTTTACCCGTTCTTTCTTGAATGAGTTCGAGTGCATCGAGATTCCACGGATTAATCACGAGCGGCTTTTCGCAAATCACATCGCAGCCGGCATTAAGAGCAAGTCGAATATGTGTATCATGTAAAAAATTCGGCGAACAGATAGAGACATAATCGATTTTGTTAATGTGTGAATTGATAAATCGTTCGAAGCGTGAATAATCGGTGAAGAAAAGGGACTCGGGGAAATAGTGATCGAGAATACCGACCGAATCGTGCGGATCGAACGAAGCGATGAGATTAGCTCCGATATCATGAATAGCTTTAAGATGGCGCGGAGCCACATATCCGGCAGTACCGATAAGTGCGAATGATTTCAAGAAAGTCCCAAAAATTAATTCCCCAAATTTAAGAATAATTTATTTAGTAATAATCATCCCCTTTTGATGATGCGTTGGAGTTGGACGATGGGAGCTAGGAGATCGATTTTATTCCTGTTAATAACGAGCGGATCATATATTTTATTTTCGGAAATTAGATGTATCTCGTTTTTGGAAGATTCTTTAAATCGTTTTATTACCTGATCACCATCGGTAAATCGAACAGCCACAATATCATCTATTTTAGGAATTAAGTTAGCGTCAATAAGTACGAGGTCGCCATCCTCCAAAACGGGCTGCATACTATTACCTCTGACAATAGTTGAGAAGCATTTTTCTTTTACGGGGTGATTAAAAAATGCGCGGTCATCGGCATGAATATCTAACCGATCTAAAGGTATAAGACCGATTTTAGAGAGTACGGGGAAATCGTTATATCGAGAAGGATATTTACCTCCGGCGGATTGATTGCCTGTAAGAACATAATTAATATTTATACCCATATCGGCAAGTTTTTGAAGTATTAAACCACCGGGCACAAATTGGGATGTAAGATAATTTTGCATCTGCTGCGGAATTATGTCTATCGATAAAGAGAATGATCTGACCGATTTATATTTCTTAAGTATCTCTTCTCTTAATCTATCGCCAATACTTTTTTTCTTTGTCATTTAAGACCTATTTTTTAATTTTGTAAAGTGTATATAAGATAATTCGCTTATATCATTGTTATAATATTAATTAATTATGCGACTAATTGCAAGATAGTGCAACTTAGTGCATATAAAGGAGATAAGATGGAAGAAAATTCTGTTCCGAAATTACTCTCTATTAAACGAGCTGCTCAAGAAGTAGGATTAAGCAGAAACAAATTAGCAGAATTAATCAAAGAGAACCTTATTCCTGTAATAGTAATACCCGGTTATAAGTTTACCAAAGTCAGTACCGATGATATCAACAGATTTATCGCCGAGCAAAGGACAAGAAAAATTTAATTAATTATGGAGGATACGATGGGCAGGCCGATTAAGATGAACGCTGTCTTTTTTTTTCATGAAGCAGATGCAAGCAGTGATGAAAAAATATTATATCTCGAATCGAAATATGGAATCGAGGGATATGCATTTTATTTTAAGATGTTAGAAGCATTAACGAGATCGAATAATTTCGAGCTTCATTACAATGCGATAACATTGAATGCATTGGCAAAAAGGTTCGGTATCGAAGCAGATCGATTCAATGATATAATTGAGGATTGCATTAATCCGGAAGTGGCGATATTGAAACGGAATAATGGAACTATCTATTCGGAAGGATTAAAAAAGCGGATGGAGCCATTAATGGAGAAGCGGCTTAAAGGGAGAATGCAATACGAAACCGGAAGTAATTTCGGCGGCAGAAAAAAGAAAAATATCGAAAAAAATAAAATTTCTGCTTCCGAAACTACACATAAGAGAAGAGAAGATAATAGAATAGAAGATAAGAGAAGAGAAGATAAGAGAAAAGAAAAGAGTGTGAGAGAAGAAAGGAGAGGATCGAAGAATGGTTCGGATATATCCCGGATTATTATCGAAAGTAGGTCTGACTCCCCTTCATAGAAATATGAGCTTTGAAAATTTCGTTATCAATAAGCGAAATAAAAAAGTTTATGAAATTTCAAAAGAGTATTCATCTAATCCGGAGGGATTTTTATATCTCTATGGAAAGCCGGGCTGCGGCAAGACGCATCTGACAGTATCGATATTAAAATCGCTCCATCCTGTCCGGTATCCAAAAAATGTCCTTGCAGAAAAAGAAAGACAACTGCGTGATATGATTGAGTATTACGAAATGATTAAGGGAATGAAAGAGGAAGCGGAACGTAATCGAGAGTTTTTCGAGAACGGTCAATGGCAATTCCGACCGGCTAAAGCATTATTCCTGAAGTCATTTCATTACACAACAGAAATATCAAGTTATGCAGGATATGAGGCGAAATCGAAAATGGATTATATTAATTCGCTTATGAATTATGATTGCATTGCGTTAGATGATTTTGGTATGGAGAATTTTACCGATAGCGTGAAGCACTATTTTTATATGTTGATAGATGAATTTTATACCGGGAGGAAGCCAATGATAATCACATCGAATCGATCGATAGTGGAGATCAATAAAATTATTCCCGGGATTGCATCTCGATTAGCGGAGGGCATGATAATTCATCTTGATGATATTGATCACCGCATTAATAAAGAGCGTAATCAGTAAAGTGCGCTCGAAATTAATTGCGGTATGATTGAATCATATCAGACGTAAATTATGCTAAAGTAAAATCTCCTTCTGAAAGATTATAGCGTTTGATGAAATAATCTTTAGTGAATTTGATACCCATTTGAGTAAGCTTAACGTCACGCTCGGAGCTTTCTTCGATAATTGATTCCTTTTTTAAAAGCCTTAATTTTGGCTGAGGGATATCTCCATAATTTAATTGAACATAGAACTCGATAAGTTTATTAAGAGCTTTCTCCACGAGCTTTTTATCGGCGATACCGAGATACTCGAGCATCTCTTTATGAACTTGGGAAGTTTTATAGTTGCCGTATTGCTGTACCTCCACGGTTGCCGTAACGGATAAAATTGCTTTAGAAATTTCTCGATTATGGAAAGAGATAAGATGATCGAAGAGACCGCCGACATCATTTTTGGAATTAGAAAGAAATTCCACTTGATTCCCCTCTTTTAATAGGGCGATATTATTTTCGATCATCGAATAGAGTTGATCGAGCATCGAATTTTTTTCTTCTTCGGAAGCGGCTGATGGATAACGCCCAACGAGGAATGGAACGCCGTAGCGTTCGGTGAGGAGCTGCCAATACTCAATAACGGCGCGCTTGAACGAGACATTCCAAAAGCATCTGCTTAATAATTTTTCACCGTAAGGATTATCGAAAGTCGGTTTATTTTGTGAAAGAATAAATTTATAATCGGGCAGATCAATTCCCGCACCGAAATGATAAATGCCCGAGGCGAAGGGACGGAGTTTGAGATTATTATTATTATCGAAGAGGAAATAATCCTGCGGTTTATCGATCAGATCAAAGGGCACGAATTTTTTATTAATTATTTTCCAATAGATTTCGCTGACGGAAAAACCGAAAAAAAGAGAATCGAGAACTGAAGAGATAATTCGCTGAATCTCCAATGAATCGAGGAAAGAGAAAACTTCATTTTTAATTTTTCGAGAAAAATCGTATTCAAGCTCCCAACCCATTTGAAGCACCTGCATTTTGCGCTGCTGAGCGGCAGCCATCACGTGAGGATCGTTCATCACATCGCGTAGAATCGTGTAATCGTAATTATTATTCTTTAGGATTTTATCGGGATCGGGTAGATATCCGAATGTGGAATTATACGGTGAATATTTTTCGCGAGTGATATAAACGCTTGTTAATACCGGGTAATTAGCGGATTGATTTTTGAGTGGCATTTTATTTTCCTTTTATATTCTAAAATTTTTGTATCGATCGGGGATATAACGTTTAGTGCGGACGAGGTCTTTAAGTTCATAGCGGAATTGAATTACACGTGCGTAATTAAGGAATTGAGTAACTGAATCGACACGGTCATCGAACTGCCCTTCGGGGAATGATTCGCATTCATCGATAAAATCATTTTTCCAATCGGCGAGATTATCGATAAAAACTTTTCCTGCTTCGATGAGTGGAGTGATCGAATGGCATCGGCTGACTTTATCGGAATCGATCTTAATTTTCTTCACGGGAATTCGAGTGCCCGATTCGAGTTCTTGAATGAGTGAGATTCCGCTGGCTTTATCTTCGATAAGCACTTCGGACGGATGGAATTTTTCATAGAGTTCGATAAACTTTCTTTTGAGATCGGGAAATTCGACTCTTCCCCTCCAGAGATCGGCGAGGAAATAATAATCATTCATTATGAACCAAGTGGTGCAGACGGAGAAATCGTTTTCCTCCGATTTTTTGAAAGCGGTATCCCACGATTGGATAATGCGAATGATATTATCGGGTTTGATATCGGAGCAGTTTTTGAATTTCCACCATTCGCGTTTAAGTATAGCGGTGGTATTTGAATCGATAAATTTTCCGAATATTTCTTGATCGCGGAGAGCGGGAGAAATTTCTTTTGCGAGGTCATCGATTTCCGATTTAAGGATAAGTGGGTTATCGTAGGAAGAGAAATTATATGAGAGCCAATTTGGTTCGCCTGAATTGCCGCGTGAAAAAAGTTCAAAGAAAAGATGCTGCTCCCCTTTTTTATTTCTTTTACCTTTTGGAGTGCCGCCGATGATAACCGATGCTTGATAATCGAGAGCCATTGGACGGATCGATTCATTCCAGAGTGAGGAATCATTGAGAATGATGCCGGCTTCATTAAGGATGATCAATCGATATCCGAAACCTTCGAGATTTTCGGGACGGTCGGCGCTTCTGAAATCGCATACGGTGTCATTGAGTTTGAGCTCGGTACGTGTGCGATTAAAGAACCATTGATTTTTATCGATCGGTTTGAGGAGCGGGAAAAAGTAGCGATCAAAATAACGTTGGATATTTGAGTATGTGGTATCGACCCATAGGATTGGTGATAGGGATTCGTTATACATTTTATCGATAACGAAATTAGCGAGACCGCGAGTGAAGCCGAAACGTCTCCCTTTAGCAATGATTTTGAAGCGTGCGTCACTCTCAAAAAAGATCTTTTTTTGATTCGGGTGATAATCGATTTTGATTTCCTCGTCCGGAAATCGAAATTTTAACTGCATTTCTTTGCACTCCCTTGCACTTATAAGTGTATCCTATTATTTTTCTTGCTAATATAATTAAATTTATATACATATTCACGTGTAAATATTATTTTTTTATAAGGAGGTTGTATGGAATATGATTTATTAGGGAGTGTAGAGAGGATATTAACGGGAGTAAAAGGCGGGCGGAAAACGGAAAAATCCGATACTGATTTTGGGAAATCGGGGAAAGATTCTGAGACAATTGGTTTTGGAAGTTCCGGAAGATTCTCCGATAATAATGATGGGAATGGTATATCGATGAAATGTGCCGGAAGTAAAGGAAATGAGTGTTTAGAAAAATCGATTGGAGATATTGGATATGGCAAATCGGGGAAAGGGATTGGAGAGATTGGTGTTAATCGGTCTGGGAAATTGGATAGAGAAGATCGAACTCGATTGGATGAATTGATAAATGACGAGAATTCCCTTTTGACCGAATCGTATTCCGAACTGAGCGGAGGTAGCGGGAAAATTAGACCTACGGAAACACCCTCAATGACAGTAGTAAATTCAGCAGCAGCAACACACACCGAATCACCACAAACAAAAGAAGCACCGATAGCAGGAGGAAACGGAACAACAGCAGCGGAAGGGAGCGGATATAATGACCCGATATCAAGTTCCCACTCACAAACTCACTCACCTGTAGGTGCTTCGCCTACCTCCGAGGCGGAATCTTCTGTTGCCGGTGTTGGTGCTTCCCCTACACCGCATATTTGGCTCGATTGCAAAGCAATTGAAGCATTATTGGATGAGAGAATCAGTAAAGGAAAGACCGTACCGGCGATTAAGGAAAAATTACTTCCATTGATTGACTTAATTAATGCTGATTGCAAAATCAGTGATAATGGAATCGGAAAAGCGACTGCATTACTCGTGGCACTTATTGAATCGATACCTGAAGTGAAACTATTTAACGAGGCGGTAAAAAAGGAGGAAGAAAAATTCATCGATCCGGAAGATGATTTCATGCATTACGAGACCGATCAGGAGGCACTTAAACTTCACCGCAGAGGGATTGCACTCTCGAAAGAAAAAGGGATACCGTATATCAGAGCGATTTTAGAAATAACAGCGGAGGCAAGGAGGAGATGACAAACCGCGTATTTTACAAGAGAGTGGTAATTAAGATTATGCCGGAAATTATTGCGGAGCCGGGTGAAGATGAAAACGAAAATATTTTTAACGGAGGAAGAGACGATGAATAAATTAGCATTAAGAGAGGAGGAAAGATCTAAATGAGTACATTAGCGAAACGGAGGATTGTGGACCCGGTATTAACTCAGATAGCAAGGGGCTACACGAATTCAAGATTAATCGGCACGGAACTATTCCCGGTGATAGAAGTGGAGCAAGAAGGGGGCAAAATTCCGCAATTCACAAAAGAAGCATTTAAAATCTACAATACCGAACGGGCGATAAGAGCAAGATCGAACAGGATCAGTCCCGAACTTCAGAGCACGATCGATTTCGTATTGACGGAGCACGATTTAGAATACCCGATGGATTACAGGGAGATCGAGGAGAGTGCCACGCCGATGAAACTCCATGCGGCAACGGTAGTAAGCGATGGAATCTTGCTCCGGTTGGAGAAGCAGATTTCGGAATTGGTTCAGAACTTAAGCACATTCCCTACCGGTAATAAGATCACACTTTCGACCGGGAATAAATTCGATGAGGAGGTATCGAATCCATTTTTGATAATCGATTCGGCAATAGATGCGGTGCGGAGCAAGATTGGTAAAAGACCGAATGTCTGCATTATGGGAGCATCCACATATAAGGCATTAAAAAATCACTCGAAGATATTGGACAGAATAAAATATACGGAACGGGCAGTTGTAAGCGAAGAGATATTGAGGCAGTTATTCGGATTCGATAAATTACTTGTTGGGGATGCGGTATATGCGAATGACGGAGGAATTTTCTCCGATATATGGACAGATAATATGATAATAGGGTACGTACCGCAGCCGACTGAAAATGGGAGCAGGAGTTATTATGAACCGTCATTCGGATACACACTCAGGAAGAAAGGGATGCCGATAGTGGATACTTATGATGAGAACGGTAAGGTAGAGATAATACGGAGCACGGACATTTTTGTACCAAAGGTAGTTGGTAACGAAGCGGGCTATCTTATTTGTGATACTAATACTTAGGAGGTTTTAGATGAGAG
>CALDDL010000131.1 GCA_937936675.1 uncultured bacterium | reverse complement strand
CCGGAAGCCACTATATATAGATTATCGAATGTGTAATGCTTTTTCATGAAATCATCTAAATCGCGTTTCTTGAATTTTTTAAGATTCCCCTTCGTACCGATAATAGGTAGCTCTAACTTATTTCCTTTGAAGATTATGTTTTCAAATTTATCGAAAATTAATTCTTCCGGATTATCTTCAATATCATCAAGTTCATCAATCACTACATTACATTCATTTTTAATATCACTGCTTTTAAATAACGGTTCGGAAACCATATCGGCAAGTACTTCAAAGGTTTTTTCGAGATGAGACGAAAGTCCTCTTCCATAAAAACAGGTATGCTCTTTAGATGTAAAAGCATTTAAGTATCCGCCAAGTTCTTCTATCTCTTCGGAAATTTTTCTTGCACTCCGTTTCTTTGTCCCCTTAAATAGCATGTGCTCAATAAAATGACTTATGCCATTATTTTCGGGTGATTCAAGTCGTGAGCCAACGTTAAACCAAAATCCGAGTGAGAAAGATTTTACATGTGGAATCATTTCCGTAACTACTGTGATTCCATTTTGAAGCTGAGTGATATTTACATCGAGTGGTCTGATAGTTTTTTCCCATTGATAATTTTAACCGACAAATATATAGAAAGGAGAATCTTCTTACAAGGCAGTAATATTTATGAGCGGATTGTCCATAACACATAGTCCAAGATCAAGATTAATGCTGAACTAAGTACGAATGAACGTATTGTGGATAGACCCACACCTTCTGCTCCCCCTTCTGTTCTAAAGCCAATATGGCATCCCATGAGTGCGGTAACGCCGCCGAATATTCCCCCTTTAAGCAATCCAAATAACATATCACCGAAATAAAAATAGCGTCTGACTGATTCAAAAAATACGTTAAAGGAAACGCCAAGAAATTGATTGGAAATAAAAAATGCACCGAAGACTGCTATTACATTAGCGTAAACTACAAGGATTGGAATCATTATAATGGAAGCGAAAAACCGAGGTGAAGCTAAAAATCCTACCGGATTAATTCCCATTGTTTCGAGTGCATCAATCTGCTCGGTTACTTTCATCGAGCCAATTTCCGCCGCTATTGAAGCCCCAACACGACCTGCTATTACAATAGCAGTAAGTACTGGTCCAAGTTCTGTTATAATTGCTTTTGTTGTTGCCGTACCGAGAAAAGATAATGGAGCAATTCCTTTTAATTGATATGCCGCCTGCCAAGCAGCTACGGCACCAGTGAATAATGCTATTACAATCACCAAGGGAAGTGAATTCACTCCAATATGTCCCATCTGGAAAACAAATTCTTTCCTATTTCTTAGAAGCTTCGGTCCGTTTTTTATAATATCAAATAATAGAATCGATACTTGTCCAAACTCTCTAAAGAATTTTATCGCTTTGCTTCCTAATGCTGTAATAAGGTTATTCATATAGTAATAGATAATTTATAATGACTTAAAATTAGTAATAAACTTACTAATATTATCCGAATCAATTAATTCTTTTATCGCATCTTCATCCTTGAATTTTTTGGAGATTTCGGAAATCAATCGGAGTTGGAGTTCAGGATGATCAAATGGAGTAAGGAGAAGAATAATTATTTTAGCCGGTTTATCATCCAGCGAATCAAATTCGATTCCCTCTTTGGAAATTGCAACTGCAAAATGTACTTCGGAAATTTTTATTTTAGCATGCGGCAAGGCGAGATGATTGCCTAACCCGGTCGATATTATCGATTCCCTCTTCATTACTTCACTTTTTATATAAGAATAATCCAGTTTATATTTTTCAGAAAGTTTTCTAATTAATTCTTCAATCACCGATTCCTTTGAATCGGAATTAGTATAGAAAACCAGATCGGGTTTAAGTAGAGAATTTACATTTATAGAATCTTTAAATCTCTTTAAGAAATAATTCATAAAAGGAGCACTTGATAGAGATGTTACTAATGCCATAATTACAAGAGCGACGAAAACTCTTTCGTGTATCAGTCCCGCTTGTAGTGCGAGAATACCAAGGACAATTTCCATAGCACCGCGTGAATTCATTCCAAATCCGATTGCAAGAGCTTCATCTTTTTTCATACCGCCCCAATACGCTCCTAATCCGCAGCCAATTACTTTACCCGCAAATGCAAGAACCACAAAGATCAGAACAATCATGAAATCGAAACTAGTAATAAAATTTACTCTCAAACCGATAGAAACAAAAAAAAGCGGAGCAAATATATTAGTAACAAATTGCTGAACCATCTCTCTTGTCTGCTCTTTTAAATGCGCAGAATCACCGATTGCAATCCCAACAATAAATGCTCCGAATATTGCATGAATGCCTATATACTCCGTTAATGCCGCACCTAAAAATCCGAGAATAAAAATAAAATTTAGAATTCCTCCCGGGTACGAAGTTTTGTTCTGAATAAATGGAATGATCTTATTGAAAATTTTCCGACCCACTAGAAGCATAAAGGCAATAAATACCAAGGTGGAAGTGATTATAACAGAAATATCAAATCCATGTCCCGATTGCCCGAGCATTCCAAGAATAAAAGAGAAAACTAACCATCCGATAAGATCATTAAACATCGCCGAAGCAATTATTAAAAACCCGATTTGAGTCTTGAAAATATTAAGGTCCATCAATGTTCTTGCTACTACTGGAAGGGCTGTAATCGAAAGTGCTGTTCCAACAAAAAGAGCAAAAATTAGTCTCAAAGCAGAATCTTTTATTCCAAGAAATTCAGGGAAATAATATGCCGCCAAAAACCCTATTGCAAACGGGAATACCATCCCTATTACACTTGTGTATAATGCAGTCTTTCCTTGTTTAAATACCAAGGATAAATTTACTTCCAATCCTGAAACTAAAAGAAGCATAATTACTGCAAGATTTGTAATTCCATCTATTGCTATATCGGTAGATTTTGAATTTGCAAAAATAGTATTAAACATATCGGGAGCGATGCTGCCAAAAACAGTAGGTCCCAAAATAATACCGGCAAGAATTTCACCAACTACCGATGGTTGTTTGATTAAGCGTAATAATTCGCCGAATACTTTAGCTGCGAATAACATTACACTTATCGCTATCAGAAATCGCGTTATATCTTCAGGAGTTAAATTCATTAATTGATCACTTTATTAATAGGATTGAACATGGAAGCTCTTTAAAAATAAATTCTTCGTTATGCTGAAAAAATCGATCGATGAAACTAAGTTTTTTACTCGGAGCAGACATAATCAAAAGGTCGCTATTATTTTCTTTTACGAAATTACTTGCCTCCCATCCCTCCTTGCCGTATAAACAAACACCTCTTACTTTAATTCCCGTAAGATTTAATTCATTTATAAAAACGTCCATTTTTTCTTTTTCTTCGCTATGCCATTTCTTTCTAATTTTTTCGGTTTCATCGGTCGAACCGGTATCATAAACAGTAATAGCTAAGCCCGGGACTTCATATTCTCTTATTAGGCATATCTCTGAGGCTTTTTCTTTAATCGCTAGCTGATAAGCAATATTTACCAATATTTCGCTTTCGTATGAATAGTCTATCTGAACAGAAATTTTCTTAAATGGCTTGGGCTCTAATGAAGGTTCGGTCAAAACAAAAAGTGAACATACCGGGTCTCTCATTAATTTCCTTGCAACAGAACCTATATAGTATTTTATAACTTTTTCTTTTTCTAATGCACCGGCAATCAATAAGTCAATATTATTTTCTTCGCATTTTTTATTAATGACTTTAGCCGGATCACCCTGCCCCCACACAATATTAATGCTTTCGGGAGCGAATCCCCCTGAAACAATAAGTTCCTTTAAGCGTTCTTCTATCGAATCACTTTTACTGCCTACATGAATAAAAATCACTTCGGAGGAAAATTGATCGCTATAGAGCTTTGTCTCTTTTAGTAATGCTTTGCTATTAGGTGAAAAGGTAACAGCAAGTCCAATTTTTTTGAACATAAAATCCCTGCTTATTTAATCAAAATTTGATATTGATAACAATCCGATTTTTCATATATTGCGTTTAATTCTCTTTGCGAGATAATTTATTCTATTTTCATAGAAGATAATTTCTCAATAATAGGGTTAATTAATGTCATTTTCAAAACAATAAAAATAAAAACGATTCCTAATAATAAGGATTATCTAAGCTATGAGCGAAATTGCACTCGAGTTATCAGAAAAAAAATCTAAGGTAGAATTGCCGGAAAATTTACTTTTCGGAAGAGTATTTACAGATCACCTATTTGAAGTAGATTACGATGAATCAAAAGGCGGATGGTATAACCCAACAATTAAAAAATTTTCCAATTTAAATATTAGTCCCGCTGCAATGGTATTCCATTACGGGCAATCAATCTTTGAAGGGCTAAAGGCATATAAACAAAAGAACGGAGATTTTGTTCTATTTCGTCCTGACAAAAATATCGAAAGATTAAATAGGTCTGCACGAAAGATGTGTATCCCCGAAGTTTCGCCCGAATTAGTTTTGAATGCCATGAAAGAATTAGTTCAGATAGATAGAGAGTGGATGCCGGATAAACCCGGACACGCACTATATATCAGGCCTGTAATGTTCGCAAGTGAACCTTCATTTGGCGTCCGTCCGGCAGATACATATAAATTAATTATTATGTTAAGCCCCGTAGGTCCATATTATCCCGAAGGATTTAAACCTGTCCCAATTTTAGTAACTGACGAATATGTTAGAGCCGTAAGAAAAGGAATCGGAGATTGCAAAACCGCAGGTAATTATGCAGCTAGTATTCTTGCTCAAAGAGAAGCAAAGAAACTTGGCTATTCACAGGTGCTTTGGCTTGATGGTATCGAACAGAAATATCTCGAAGAGGTCGGGACTATGAATATTTTTGTACAGTTCAAAAATGAAATTGCCACTCCTATGCTAACCGGGTCTATCCTACCCGGAGTTACACGTATGTCCGTAATCCAAATCTTAAAAGATTGGGGATATAACGTTAATGAAAGAATGATTTCTATAAAAGAAGTTTCCGAAGCATATAAAACAGGCGATTTAATTGAAATGTTCGGAACCGGCACGGCTGCGGTTATCTCTTCGGTTAGTAAACTGAAATTTAATGATCAGATGATGATATTCAATGAGAATGAAGCCGGTGAGCTTGGAACAAGACTATATAATGAGCTTGCCGGAATGCACGAAGGCAGAATCCCCGATAGATATGGGTGGAATGTATTAGTAGATTAATTATGAAATAAAAATCGGTGCGAGACACTGATTTTTCTATAAACGCCGCAATGATATATAATTATTAATAGGAGTGAGAGACATCTTCACTCCTATTAGTTCAACAATTCAATACTAAGTACTTCCCTTAGAACGCTGATAGGTCTTAATTAGTATCTCCATAGATATTAGTCACGGGCTTATAATAGGTATCCTCCCTAACAATGCTCACTATTGCAATTCTGTAAAAATTAAAAATAAGGAGATACTTTCTACTTTTTTTAATTTTTTTTGCGAAAATACTTGACTAGTGTTACTTTGTTCACTATATTTGAAGTAGTGAACAAAAGGACACTAATATGAAAAAAGAACTAACAGAAAAACAAAACAATATACTTTCATTCATAGACGAGAGCATAACAGCTAACGGCTATCCGCCTACATATCGAGAAATCGGAAAGCAATTTGGGATATCTAGTACCTTTGGAGTTAAACGTCATATAGACGCTTTAATTAAAAAAGGATACGTAACAGCCGAGTCTAATTCAAATAGAACTTTAAGTATAGTCGATAACTCTACTAAAAATAAACCGGTTAGCTTCGATAATAGTTTAGAGATTCCTATCGTTGGGCGGGTAGCAGCAGGTCAGCCGATACTCGCTCAAGAAAATATTGATGGAAATATTTTACTTGACCGCAGCATGATCAATGGAAGAAGCGATTGTTTCGGTCTAAAAGTAAAGGGTGATTCGATGAAAAACGCCGGTATTTATGAAGGCGATTTAGTAATTGTATCTCCCCAGAAAGATGCAAATAATGGCGATATAGTGATTGCTCTTCTCGGTGATGAAGCCACTATGAAACGATTTATGAAGACTAGGGATCGTGTAGTCCTTAGACCTGAGAATGAAGATTTCAGCGATATCATTGTCGAAGATATCGAATCCTTCTCTCTTATCGGTAAAGTAGTTGGCGTTTTTAGAACTTATAACTAAAAGGTATTATTATGAAAAGTCTATTATTTTCAACAGCAATAATTAATAGATTAAAAGTATCATTTATTTTTGGCTCCGAACTCATTTCATTGGAACCTTATTACATCTCAAAGAATCAAAAGGGTGAGAAGGTTGTATTTGGACGAATTAATAATCTAAATGAGATCAGAGTATTTGAATATAACAAGATATTCAACTTAAGGTTACTAGAACAAAATAAATTTTCTCCGTTAATTCCGATACTCCCAATTAATTAATAAGGAGATTCGAGATGAAAAATAGATCAAATAAAAGAGATAAAGTCGATAAATTAATTGACCAATTTTGGAAGCATGGTTTTCTTACACTAAGTAGGAAGTATGGTACTTATCTCCCCGAACCTAAACCAATTGGTCAATATGATGTCGATGCTGTAGGCAAGTATAAAAAGAAATTAGCTATCGGAATTACCGTAAGCGAAGATGATTTTAATAGTAATAATCTTATTACAAAAATTAATTTTATCGCGAAGGGATATCCTAGATTAAATAATTTTCTTCTAACAATCTTTGTTGCTGTACCTTCAGAATTATTCCTAAAAGCAAGTATGTACCTATATCAGTTGGATAATGACGTTCAATCAAAAATTAAATTGATATCAATTCCCACAAGTAAATAATTTGTCATAACTTATTGTTTTTATTGATTTTCTTGACATTTATACCCTTGCAGACTATTTTTCCAAGTCTAATTAAAATGGGATAGAGTTATTGGTGCGTTTAAAAGCAGCCGAATTAAAATCTATTGAAGAAATAAAAAAGAGCGGGAAAATCCCTGCTCACATTGCTATCATTATGGATGGCAACGGTAGATGGGCAAAAAAAAGAGCACTTCCCAGAGTGGCAGGGCACCAGAAAGGCGTTACAATTGTTCGTGAAATTGTAGAGGCATGTGCTAATCTTGGCGTAAAAGTATTAACTCTCTATACTTTTTCAACCGAAAATTGGAATCGCCCTGAGGATGAAGTTACTACTTTAATGCGCCTTATTGTAAAAAGTTTGCAGATAGAAACTAACGAACTACACTCAAATAATATTAAACTAACGACAATTGGCAATACCAAATTATTACCTTCCATAGTTCAGGACGAACTCAATAGTGCGATGGAAAAAACAGCAAATAATAGCGCAATGACTTTAAATTTAGCATTAAGTTATAGCGGAAGGTGGGAACTAACTGAAGCAGTAAAGAATATAACGAAACAAGTAATAGATAATAAATTGAATTTTCAAGATATCACCGAGAAAACTATTTCAGATTTTCTAAGCACCTCTGCGTTTCCTGATCCTGATTTACTGATCCGCAGCGGTGGTGAGCAAAGAATTAGTAATTTTTTATTATGGCAGATAGCATATTCGGAAATCTATATTACCGATACATTATGGCCTGATTTCAAAACTAAGAATTTGCTTGAAGCAATTAAAAGCTTTCAGAAAAGAGAAAGGAGATTCGGTTTAGTGAGCGAGCAATTATCGAATGGTCTTACCAAACAACCAGCTTAAAATAGTCCTTATTTTTCTTTTACTTTTTCCGGGAATAATTATTCCGCAGGTGCAAAAGAATAATTATAAAATTCTTGGAATGAGTGTAACGGGGAATAAATCCGCAGACGCCAATACTATCATTGCCAACACCGGTATAAAAGTGGGCGATGAAATTGAAATCCCAGGCGATAAAACCAATAATGCAATTAAACGCCTTTGGAATTTGGGTATTTTTGAAGACGTTCAGCTCCTTCTCGAAAAGAAAATTGAGAATGGAATTTTCCTTCAAATAAAAGTTAAAGAATTTCCTCGCCTTGAAAAGGTGGATTATCGCGGTAATGATGAACTTAGTAAAGACGATTTAGATAAAAAAGTTTCTATCGTTAGAGGACAGACACTTAAGAATAGTGATATTAATAAAATAAAAGCTGATTTTCTAAAACTCTATGAAGAAGAAGGCTATCTTAACGTAAAGATTACGCCCAAAAAATATATTTATCAACGAACCGATTCCACTTCGGATGAATTTATTAATATTTGGGTTTATGAAAAAGACCTTTCTCAACAATACGAAACCAGAATTGATAAAGATAAAGCAACTTCGATTAATTCTATTGATAGAATTAAAGAAAGAACAGTATTACTTTTTGATATCGAAGAAGGTGAAGAAGTAAATATCAGGAATATAATTTTCAATGGGAATCTTGCTTTCGATGATGGAGATTTAAGAGGCGAAATGAAAGAAACCTCCGAATCCAAATGGTGGAAATTTTGGTCTAGTCCTAAATTAAAAGCAGATAAATTCAAAGAAGACCTCAAATTAATTGAAAAATTTTATAAGAAAAATGGTTATTTGGATTTTACCGTCCTCAGCGATACTATCATATATAACGAGGATAAAACAGAGTTAGATGTTATTGTAAATGTTTATGAAGGTGTTCAATATAAAATTAGAAATATATCAGTTGTAGGTAATACAGTATATCCGACTGAATCAATTATGGAACGTCTTGCTTTTAAGAAAGGCGATGTCTATAATGTAGAAGAATTCAATCAGAACTTATATTATAACGAAAAGCAATCGGACGTTTCTTCTCTTTATCAGGATAATGGTTATTTAGGATTTAATTTAGAAGCAAAAGAAGTGAAAGTGGCTAGTGATTCGGTGGATATAAATATTAAAATGAGCGAAGGCAACCGATTTAAAGTCGGCAAAGTAGAAATCACGGGAAACGATAAAACGAAAGATAAAGTTATTAGAAGAGAGCTTTATACTATTCCGGGTAATTTCTTTAGTAGAAGTTATATTCTCCGAAGTATTCAACAGTTATCTAATTTGCAGTATTTTAACGTAGAGGAATTATATAAAAGCGGAGTTGATTATCGCCCAGCTAATGATAGTACAGTTAATTTAATATATAAAGTTCAAGAAAAATCGAGCGACTACCTAAATGCTTCGGTAGGTTATAGTGGTGCATTTGGATTCTCCGGTTCTCTTGGTTTCACTCTTACAAATTTCTCACTTGCCGAACCATTCCAAATGGGTGGCGGGCAGATTCTTAATTTTAGTTGGCAGTTTGGTGTAGGTAATTTTTATAGAACATTTTCACTCGGTTTTACAGAACCTTGGTTTATGGATACACCTACTCTCGTTGGATTTGATATGTTTGATACCCGTCAAAGATATGTTTATGATCTTAGACAGTCGGGTATAAGCGTCAGATTAGGAAGAAAATTAACTTGGCCAGATGATTATTTTTATATTCAGGGAATTTTTAAATTCCAATATAATGATGTTATCGATGGACAGGGATATTATCAGCAAGGATTAACAAGACAATATACTACGGGAGTTGTAATTTCGAGAAATGACGTGGATAATCCGATCTTCCCTTCAAGAGGATCAAAGTTCTCCTTATCAGGTGAGATTACAGGTGGTCCTTTCCTTCCAGGTAATGTGGATTATTATAAAGTCGATTTGAAAAACGAATGGTATAAACCACTTTTTGGAATTAATAGAATAGTAATGTATTCCAGCGTTGAATTTGGTTTTATTAATGAGTTAGTTAAAGGTACTCCAATTCAGCCGTTTGATTTCTATTATATGGGTGGTAACGGTTTAATTATAGCTACTACACCGTTAAGAGGTTATGAAGATAGAAGTCTTGGGCAGCGAACTGCAGGCGACCGAGTTATCGGTTCTCGTGTAATGAATAAATATACTTTTGAATTAAGAGCGGCATTGGCTTTGGAACCGATTCCGATTTATATACTTGCTTTTGCAGAGGCAGGAAACGTATTTTTTAATATGAAACAAACAGATTTATTTAATTTGAAAAAATCTGTCGGTCTTGGCGCAAGAATTATGATTAATCCTATTGGATTAATTGGTTTGGATTATGGATATGGATTTGATAGAAAAAGCGTTGATGGACAAGATCCACAATGGATTTTCCATTTCCAATTCGGTAAAGGTTTTTAATACATAATAAATATAATTGAGGTTGAAGTGAAAAAATATCTTGTACTATTTGCTCTTTTGTTAATTACATCGAGTGCTTTCGCACAGACAGCAGCTCCGGCAATTAAAATTGGGTATGTTGATTCAGAAACAATTTTAGCTCAATATTCTGAAGCTATCAAAGCAAAAAGCGATATTGATGGATTAGTTGCTAAGTGGAAAGCACAGATTGATAGTATGGCAGCAGAATTGCAGGCTTCTTATGGCGAATATCAGAAACAGGCAGCTACTATGTCCCCTGAAAAACAAAAAGAAGCTCAGACTAAAATAGTTGAAAAAGAACAAAAAGCACAGCAATTTAGAGATCAAAAATTTAATCAGCCAAATGGCGAATATTTCGTTAGACAAGAACAAATTATGGCTCCAGTAAAAACAAAAATTTTTAATGCTATCAATGATGTTGCAAAAGACGAATCAATGCAGTTTGTTTTTGATAAAGCTGGTGATGTAATTTTGTTATATGCTGAACAACAATTTGATATAACATTTAAGGTTTTAGATAGACTTAAAAGAGGCAAATAAAAAATGAAGAAATTTTGTTTTGTAATAGTTTTCGCTTTTCTTTTTGGTTCATTATCGTTCATATCCGCACAGCCAAAATTTGGCTATGTAGATTCTGAAACGATTATGAAACAATTACCTGATGCACAGGATACACAAAAAAAACTTGATGCATTAATTAAAGAATGGCAGGATGAATTAGCAAAGCTCGAGCGCGATTGGAAAGCTAAATATGACGATTATGAAAAAAGAAAACTTATCCTAAGCGAACAAAAAAGAGCTGATGTGGAAAAAGAATTAGTTACTCTTGAAGATCAGGTTTCTAAATACCGTCAAGATAAGTTCGGTGTAAGAGGCGAACTTTTTCAAAAGCAGGAAGAACTAATGAAACCTATTCAGAACAGAATTTTTAATGCTATTCAAGAAGTTGCTAAAGAAGAAGATTTTGATTTTATATTTGATAGAAGTGGAGATATGATTTTTCTCTACGCTAAAGAGGAATTCGATGTAACGAATTTAGTTTTAGAAAAATTAAAATGAGTGAAAATGAAATTAAAATTAAAAGATATCGCCGACCTAGTCGGCGGTATTGTTTATGGGAATCCAGATGACGTAATTTCCAACGTCTCAAAAATTGAAGAATCCCAAAAAGGAGATTTAACATTTCTCTATTTACCAGCTTATGAGAAATATTTATCAACCACAAACGCCACTGCAGTATTAATCAAACCTGAACTAAAACGCACTCGAGAAGATATTAATTATATCGAAGTAAAAAACCCTAATCATGCACTTCAAAAAATAATTATTACTTACTTAACTCCCGAAATTGAAATAAATGGGATAGACAAATCTGCGCAGATCGAGGAAAGCGCAATTATCGGAATGAACTCTAACATCGGAAAGAATGTTGTGATAGAAGGCGGAGTAAAAATTGGAGATAATTGCACCATTTTGCATAATACCGTAATAATGAAAAATGTTTCTATCGGAGAGAATTGCCTCATATATCCAAATGTTACAATTCGTGAAGATTCTGTAATCGGGAAAAATGTTATTATTCATTCCGGGTCGGTAGTCGGTTCTGATGGATTTGGATATATTCAAACTGAAAATGGTGAATACACAAAAGTTCCCCAAATCGGTAATGTAGTTTTAGAGGATGATGTAGAGATAGGTTCTAATGTATCTATTGATAGAGCTGCTTTTGGATCGACACGTATAAAAAGAGGCACAAAAATAGACAACTTGGTTCAAGTGGCACATAATGTTGTAATTGGAGAAAATACGGCGATAGCTTCTCAAGCAGGAATAGCGGGCAGCACAAAGATTGGCAATAATGTAATCCTCGCCGGGCAAGTCGGCATCGCTGGCCATTTAGAAATCGGTGATAAAATTGTTATTACTGCTCAATCGGGTGTTTCTAAATCCCTACTAAAATCTGGACAGTATCGAGGTACTCCTGCGGATGATTTTATGACTGAACTTAAAAATGAAGTTCATATAAGGAATTTACCTTCTTATGCAAAAAGTATTAAGAATTTAGAAGAAAAAATTGCATTTTTGGAAGGAAAAATTTCTGAATTAATGAAAAAGGAAAATATCTGATGTTAGAACTTCAGAGGACAATAGCCAAACCCGCATCTATATCTGGGATTGGATTACATACAGGCACTTCATGTACAATGACTTTTAGACCGGCACCGGATAATTACGGAATTAGATTTATCCGAGTCGATCTTGGTGATAGACCCGAAATACCTGCGAATACGGATTATGTAGTAGATATTTCACGCGGAACTACATTAGGTCTTGGCGAAGCTAAAGTTTTTACTGTTGAACATGTGCTCGCTTCAATAGTAGGATTGCAGATAGACAATATAAAAATTGAGTTAGACGGAATTGAACCACCAGTGGGCGATGGCAGTGCTATGCCTTATGTCGAAAAGTTACTCGAAGCCGGTTTTGTTACTCAGGAAACTCCTAGAAATTATCTAAAAATTGATCAAACTGTTATGTATCATGATGAAGATAATCAGATTGATATTGTTGCACTTCCTCTGGATAATTATCGTATTACAGTTATGGTTGATTACCAGAATCCTGCTTTAGGTAGTCAACATACCGGTTTATTCGATTTAGAAAAAGAATTTGTAACTGAATTTGCTCCTTGTAGAACTTTTTGTTTTTTGAGTGAAGTAGAAGCTCTTGCCGATAAAGGATTAATCAAGGGCGGCGATATCAATAATGCAATCGTTATCGTAGATCATAATTTAGAACAAGAATCATTAGATAAATTAGGAAAAAAGATTGGCGTAGAGACACCGCTGAGTATTGGCGGAACAGGATTCTTAAATGATAAATCGCTTCGATTTAAAAATGAACCGGCAAGACATAAACTCTTAGATATGCTAGGAGATTTAGCACTGATCGGAGCGCCAATTAAAGCCCAGATTCTTGCCGCTCGCCCGGGGCATAAAGCAAATGTAGAATTTGCAAAGAAAGTTAGAGCTTTATATCAGCAAAATAAATTAATTAAAAAATTTCAGCATGTAAAAAAAGAAGGAATTGTTTTCGATATCAACGCAATTAAAAGAATATTGCCACATCGTTATCCATTCCTTTTAGTTGATAAGATTATCGAATTAGAATTAGATAAAAAAGTCGTCGGTGTAAAATCAGTAACAGGAAATGAACCATTTTTTGAAGGTCATTTCCCAGATTATCCGGTAATGCCGGGCGTATTAATAGTTGAGGCAATGGCTCAGGCAAGCGGTATATTATTATTAAATGCACTCCCAGATCCTAAAAGTAAGCTAGTACTTTTTATGAGTATAACCAATGCTAAATTCAGAAAACCAGTTGTACCCGGTGATCAATTAATTCTTGAAGCTGAACTGATTACAAAACGCCCAAAATATTTTGCGATTAAAGGTGCTGCCTATGTTGAAAATACCCTTGTAGCCGAGGCAGAATTTATGGCAGCAATTGTAGATAGAGAACAACCAAAAACAATAGAAGAAAATTAATGAGCTTAATTCATCCAACATCGATCGTTAGTCCTAATGCTAAATTAGGTGAGAACGTTAAAATAGGTCCATTTTCAATTATCCACGATGATGTAGAAATTGGGAATAATACCGAAATTGCATCAAGTGCAGTTTTATATGATGGGGCTCGTATTGGCAATAACGTAAAGATTTTCCAAGGAGCTTCGATTGCCAATACACCGCAAGACCTTAAATTCGGAGATGAAAAAACATATTTCTATGTGGGAGATAATACCACCATTAGGGAATTTGTTACATTGCATCGCGGAACTATGGCAACCGGAAAATCATCGGTGGGTAAAGACTGCCTCATTATGGCTTATGCTCACGTTGCACATGACTGCGTTGTAGGTGATAATTGTATATTATCCAATGGAGTTCAGCTTGGCGGACATGTACATGTAGAAGATTGGGTTATTCTTGGTGGTATGACTGCCGTTCATCAATTTTCTAAAATCGGTGCGTATTCTATGATCGGAGGTACCCTTAAAGTAACTTCGGATGTTCCACCTTATATTCTTGCAGCCGGAGAACCTCTTAGATACCACGGATTGAATGTAATCGGCTTGAGACGCCGTGGATTTTCTAATGACGACATAGCCATTATAAAAGATTGTTATCATTTTATCTATCATACAGGTAATAATTTTTCACAGGCAAAAGAAAAAATTGCAGCTAAATATCCCGATAATGTATATGCAAAAAGAATATTAGACTTTTTTGTTGATGTAAAAAGAGCAGTAATAAGAAGATGAAATGGTTTTATATAGATACCGGATTTAATACGGGTAAATATAATATGGATTTTGATATGTCATTAGCGCAGTCATGCACTAATGACATTGCTTTTTTCAGGATATACCGTTGGCAACCGTATTGTATATCTTTAGGGGCAAATCAAAAAATATCCGATATTAAATCAGAAAAAGCTGCCTCCGAAAATATTGATATAGTAACTCGACCCACAGGAGGAAGAGCAATTCTTCACGCTCAAGAAATTACTTATTCGGTTATTTATCCTTTCGGGAAAAACTTCTCCCCTAAAGAATTATATTGCGAAATTTCTAAAGCACTTTTAGAAGGATTAATTTTATATGACCCGTTATTAGAAGCAGCAGAATTAGAAACAGTTCAACCCAACTTCCCTGCTCTTTTAAAAGAATCTGCGGGTGCTGTTTGCTTCGGTAGTACGGCAAAAAATGAAGTAAAATTTCATGGTAAAAAATTAATCGGAAGTGCACAAAGAAAACTAAATAGCACTATCCTACAGCATGGCTCTATACTCTGCGGAGACTATCATAAGCATTTAATTGATTATCTTTATATTGATGAAAATCAATTTCAACATCTTAAAAATGAGATTGATTCAAAGACAATCGAGATTGAATCAATCGTTGGTTATGAAACAGACTATTCAAAGCTAATAGAATCACTTAAAACCGGATTCGAAAATCATTTTGAAATTTTAGAACCAATCAATTCTTTTATTAAATAGCAGTTAAAGACTCCTTCAAATGAAAAAAATACTTTTAATATTATTATTAATTTTTACTACACATTTATATTCACAAGATGATTCCATATCCGTTTATTTAGACGGAACTTCAATTACAAATATATCTAGCGATAAAGAAAATATTTGGGTAGCCACGAATGGAAAAGGTATTTTTAAGTATTCACTTAAAACAGAAAAATGGGAAAACTATTCTTCCGAAAATGGGAATCTTCAGCATGATATTTTTTATTGTGTGGCGGCTAATGATAAATATGTTTGGGCAGGTTCTACAGATGGACTTTTTATATTAGACAAAAAAAGGAATACATGGACAAAAAGAAAATTTGGTCTCGGCGGGCAGCTTAGTAATTGGATTCGCTCTCTTGCTTATGATAAATATGAAGATATACTGTGGATTGGAAGATTTAAATATCTTACTGAATTTGATTTAAAAAAACAGAGATTTACCGACCACGATCTAACTATTGCCGGTATTGAAAAAACAAACACAATCAAGAATATTGCTGTAGATGGAGATAGTGTAGTTTGGTTTGCAACCGAAGCCGGACTTCATAAATATAACAAGAAAAAAAATATTGATGATCCTGATGCGATATTCTTTTATGATAATAGAAATAATTATTTTGCCGGTCTAGGAGAACAAGTATCAATCTCTTCGATAGCATTTGAAAGTAAAAATATTTGGATTGGTCTAGATGAATTTACTACACCCGAAAGACCAGATTTTAATGTTGGGGGCATCTTTAAATTCAACCGAAAAAACGATTGGATAAAGTTCGATGTTTCAAATGGACTAACGGGTAATGGAATTAATTCAATTGCAATTACAGGTAATTACGTTTGGGCAGGTTTGTATCAGTTCGGCAGAGATACAAAAGAAATGTATGGACGAGGACTTGCACTTATAAATAGAACCAATAATAAAGTATCGATCATAAGAAATAATATTATTTCTCCGAATATAAATTGTATTTATTTTGATGGGACAAATATTTGGATAGGTACTAGCTCTAATGTTGTAAAAATAAAAATCGTTAATAATTTGGCTAAATGGTAATATGGAAAAATTTAATAAGAAAAAGGTTTTTAGATTAAACAGTAATTTGAAAGATAAGAAGATTGCCGTTATCGGTGATATGATGCTCGATAGCTATTATTGGGGAACAATAAATAGAATTTCTCCGGAAGCACCAGTTCCCGTACTCGAAGTCGATAATGAATTTTCTAGATTTGGCGGAGCAATGAATGTTGCTAAAAATATTCAAAGTCTCGGAGGTATCCCCTTCCCCATCGGCGTAATTGGTAATGATTCTGATTCAGCTATATTTCTTAAATTATTAAACGAAAGTAATATTGACGGTAACGGCTTGATAAAAGATAGTTCAAGACATACCACAACAAAAACAAGAGTAATTGCACACAAACAACATGTAATCAGAATCGATAAAGAAAATACTGAACCTATTGGATCAAAAATTGAAAAAAAAGTTATTAAATATTTTTCTTCGATTATTGAAAAATTAGATGCGGTAATTTTAGAGGATTATAATAAAGGAGTATTAACACCCACTTTAATTAAAGAAGTAATTGGAATGAGTTTAGAAGCGGGGAAAATAATTTCTGTCGATCCTAAGTTTAACAATTTTTTTGAATATAAAAATGTTACAGTATTTAAACCAAATCGAAAAGAAACAGAAGATGCTTTAGGCATAAGAATTAGATCGAAACAAGACCTAAATTATGCAGGAGAAAAATTGATGGAGAAATTGAATCCTACTTATTTATTACTTACTCTCGGAGAAGAAGGAATTGCACTTTTCGAGAAAGATAAACCGATAAAAAGGATTCCAACAAAAGCAAGGAAAGTTGCCGATGTTTCTGGTGCAGGCGATACTGTAATAGCTACACTCACTTCAGCATTGGCAGCAGGATATTCGATCGATGAAGCTTCATATCTTGCGAATTTTGCAGGTGGAATTGTATGCGAAGAAGTTGGTATTGTTCCAATTGATATAAATCAACTACTAAAATCAGTTAAAGAAGAATTGAAATGAAAAAATATATTTATTCAATTGACGAACTAATTAAAATTAGAAAAAAGCTCAAGGAAGAGAATAAAAAAGTTGTGTTCACCAATGGATGTTTCGATATTCTACATGCCGGTCACGTTGATTATATAGAAAAAGCTAAAGAAATGGGAGACATTTTAATTGTAGGACTTAATTCTGATTCATCGGTAAAAAGAATTAAAGGAGAAAAAAGACCGATTGTACCCGAAAATGAGCGTGCCTTTATTATTGCATCACTAAAGTCTGTCGATTTTGTTATATTATTTAATGAAGATACACCTTATGAATTAATTAAGGCACTTGTCCCAGATACTCTGGTTAAAGGTGATGACTGGAACATTGAAAATGTTGTAGGAAAAGATATTGTGGAAAAAAATGGAGGCGATGTAAAAACAATTAAATTTGTTAACTTCCAATCAACAACGAATATTATAAAAACTATTCAAGAAAGATATAAATAAAGAATGGATGACAAAGAAGCACCAAAAAAAATAAAAAGATCTTTTATTAGGAAGGCATTTAATGTAATGCTAGTTTCCTTGGGAGTGTTTGTCTTTCTTATTTTACTATTATTTGGTTTTTCACAAACTTCCACGTTTAGAGATTACTTAAAAGATTTTGTAGTAGATCTTGCAGATGAAAATCTTAATGGCAAATTAACGATTGGTTCAATAAACGGGACACTACTTACCTCTTTTACAATTAATAATACCGTACTTACAACACAGAAAGACACACTAATTTCTGCCGGCAAAATTGAAGTAGTAATTAGTCCCCTACAACTCTTACTAAAAAGAATTTATATTAGGTCACTAGGATTGTCTGACGTAAAAGCTAACCTATTACAAAACCAAGATTCCACTTGGAATTTTGAAAATCTAGTAAAACCTGATCCGGACACAACAAAGAGCAAAAGCACATTTGATTTCACAATTATAGCAAATAATATTAAGTTCCAAAATATTGATTTAGTAAAGCAGACATACGAAAATAGAGGGTCAAGAAAGTCTTATCAAAATTTGAATATGGATGACCTAGTAATAAATAATTTTTCTTTGGATGCTAATGCTGTATTAGATTTAGGAAAAAATGATTATGTTTTTACACTAAATAACCTCGCATTCACTCCTAATCTCACTCGATTTAGTTTAAATAAATTTTCAGGGGTATTCACTGCCACGGAAAGTTTTCTTAGCGTAAGGAATTTTAAACTAGTTACCGATAGCAGTGATATTACAATTAATGCCCGATTAGATAGTGTAAATATTTTTGGAGATACGGAACTAATCGACTTTAGGAATTATCCGGTGAAAGCATCTTTAGAAGCAAAACCATTTAATTTTTCTGATCTTTCTTCTTATATAAATAGCACGGAGATTTTGAGAGGTGCGCCGGAAATTTTATTTAGTGCACACGGGAAATTCGGCGATATAAGAATTGATCGTCTGCTCGTGGAATATCTTGATACTAAAATTGATCTAAATGGACGAGCGCAGAATTTAAACAAACCTGAAAACCTATATTTCAATGCTAATATAGTTAATAGCAGTGTTTATTATAAAGATGTTAATGCATTGCTTCCAACATTGGAGATTCCAAAATTTGCTCAATTATATTTAGAAGATATCAATATAACTTTTGATGGCGAACCTCAAAACTTTGCTTCAACGATTTCGGCAAAATTAGATAAAGGCGAAATAAAATTAAACGCTAAGATGAATTTAAAACCTAGAATAATCCAATATGATCTAACAGGTGAAACTACTAATCTGAATTTAATGCCAATAATCGGGCTAAATACAGATTTAAATTCTTCCATAGCTATTAAAGGTAAAGGTACTTCTCCGCAAGATCTTAATGCAACCGGTGATGTTACGTTGATAAGTACAGTAATTAATGAAACGATGGTGGATGATCTTGAACTTAAATTCACTGCGGCAAATCGCAAAATTGATATAACCACGGAAGGCAATAGTAATAAGAGCAACATTTATCTTTCAAGCCAAATTTTATTTAACCAAGATAATATACCCTCATATAGCGCAATAGGTAATATATATAATTTGGATTTATCTAAATTCCTAAATGATGAAAATTATTCGAGTAATCTTAATTTCTTTTTTAGTGCCGAAGGAGAAAGCTTTGATCTTGATTCTCTTAATACAAGAGTATCATTAGGAGTGGAAAATTCTCGATACAAAGATTTTGATATTGATTTCTCTAGCATAGACATTACAGCGAAAACAGAGGATTCATTCAGAGAAATTAAATTAGTTTCTGATTTTATTGATTTTAGAATATTCGGAGATTTTTCTGTAAATCAGGCTATTGACTTAGTAACTTATGAAGCATCTGCAATTTCCAATGTTATTCAAGAGAAATTATCTTCTCTTAACCCACTCCAAGTATTACAATCAACGAAATCCAAAGGTGAAGAAGTAATTGAGATTCCCGAAGCCGCAAGCAGTCCTATTCATATTAATTACGAATTCCAATTCAAGGATTTTGACCTGATTGCCCGATTAATTGGGAATGACAGGATAGATGTCGAAGGAAGCGGCGAAGGAACCATTGATAACAAAGATAATAACTTCGTTATAACGACAGATATGAAAATTGATTACTTCCTTCTTAAAAATGGTGAATCAATTATATACCTTTCAGATTCTGACTTAAATCTTAATTTTGTGAGGGATAATCGATATCTTTCATTCGACAAGTTATTGGGGACAACATCTATTTCAGGTAAGAGACTTTTCTTTGGAAGTACAATAAATAACTTCAATATGGATATTGCATTCAACCAAAGCAAATTATTTTTTATGAGTGCATTAGAATATGACAGTTTGATTACAGCAAGCACTTCAGGTGCAGTAGTGATGTCCACAGACCAACAAGAAATTAAAATAAATGATCTCTCTGTAATTATGCAGGGATTGGAGTGGAAGAATAAAGATACATTAAGCATAGCATTTACTCCCGAATCACTTAAGTTCAATAAATTTACAATTGGTACTGGTAAAACAGAAATTAATCTTAAAGGATCTATTGAAAACAATAAATTTAATAACCTTGTGGTAGAAGCAGACAGCATCGAAAGTTATTTAATAAGCAACTATTTATTCGGTGCGAATGATCCTGAATTTAATTTGACAGGTGATTTTACAGCACTCCTTTCAGGCTCATTCAATGATCCAACTTTTAAGAGTACACTTAAACTAAATGATTTCTCTTATGAAAAAAATAGATTTGGCTCGTTATTAGGATATCTAAATTATAAAGACAAACTATTCAAAGCAGATATTAAGTTTTTAGATACCACATATAACGTTAATCAACCTTTACTAGCACTGACGGCTTCTTTGCCATTTGATCTCACAGTGGGTGAAGGTAAAACTCGTCTTATAGAATCTGAACCGATCGACATTTCGCTAAATACAGATAATTTTAATTTAGCCGCATTAGGTCAATTAGTACCTTTCGTAAATCATCAATCCGGATTAGTTAAATCAGATCTTAAAATTACTGGTACATATTCAAATCCTAAATTTGAGGGCGGGCTTGATATTGGCGATGCATTTTTCACAGTTGACTATACTAATCTCGACTATAATTTTAATACTAAACTTCAATTTCAAGAAAATAAACTTGTTATTGAGTCACTTAATATAATGAATACAAGAATGGTTACTTACCCGGGTAAAATGAGTATTAAAGGAGATGTAGCATTAAATGGATTTAATTTGGCTGATATAAATCTCAATGTTAATGGTGAATTATCCGTTCTAGGAAAAGCCTCTCAAGTTACTTCTCCTGATTTATATGGAGATCTCTTAATTGCTGCGGGTGACGAGTGGAAATTTACTTATTCTAACAATCGCTCTTTTTTCGCCGGAGACATTATACTTAAGAAAACAGATCTAACTTATACAACATCCGAAGCAACGTATGATAGTGCAATAAAAGATTATGATTTTAGAATAATAGAAGATTCCACAAGAATAGATAATGAAAAAAAACGATTTGATGAATTAATAGCTGAATTAAACAAAAATAGAAAAATTACTAAAAAAGAAAGTACCGGCTCTTTCGACTATCAATTAAATCTAAGCATTGAAGATGAAGCAGATATCGTGTTTGTACTTTCTCAAGTTGCTAACCAAAAATTAATTGTAGTTCTTAGCGGAGACCTAAAGTTTGAGGATGTAAAAGGAATTCAACAAGTTCAAGGAGCTTTTGAGCTTAAAGACGGTTCTAAACTTGAATTTTTCAAAACATTCGACGCAACCGGTTCAATTCGATTTGAAAGTAGTATTGCCAATCCGTATTTGGATATTGTTGCTACTTATATCGATGAATATATTGATCCGAGAGACGAATCGGGAACTCCCCAGGATGTAGCAGTCAAAATTAAAATAAATGGTGAACTTAAAGATATAGGAGCGAGTCTGGCTAAGAACCCGGGTAGTATAGGTGTTTATATCGGTGCAAAAAATATTCAAAGCGATAACAGAGATACGAGATATGATAATGCCGATGCTTTTGCGTTTATACTTACGGGCAAATTTAAAGATGATTTGACAGCTTCAGATAAAGCATCGGTAGCAGGTCAAACCAATGCACTGGGGAGCACTGCTACCTCCTTTTTAGGTCCTATTCTTACTAATTTCGTGAATGGTGCAGTCGGTGATTTAGTTAGTAATATATCGGTAAGTCAATCAGGTGAATATACTAAATTTGCTTTATCCGGTAAGTATCAAAAACTAAAATATAGCTTTGGAGGCACTACTGAGGTATTTCAAAATTTTTCCAAAGCAAATATCAAATTTGAGTATCTTTTTAATCCGAAATTTCTAATCCGGCTCGAAAGAAAAGATCCGGTAGTAAATAATTATAATTATGAAGACAAAATTAACGAATTAGGTCTTAAATATAGGTTCGAGTTCTAAATGAAAAATAAAATAAAAGCATTCTTCAAAGACAATCCCGGTATTAGGATTAAAGCAAAAGAATTAGCGAAGAGACTAGAAATTACAGAAGAATTTGAATATGCCGAGCTAAAACATTTTCTTCATCAACTTGTCGAACAAGGACATTTGGAAAAATTAGGAAAGCGTTACGAATTAACGAAAAAACTTTCTGATAAATTAATTGGAAAGATTAATATCATTAATAAAGGTGAATTTGGATTTGTTCGTTTAAGTAACTCTGATCTAGAAGATATTTTTATCCCCGGGCAATACTTAAATACTTCATTGGAAGGGGATAGCGTCGAGATCGCTCTTCTACCTAACCGAAGAGGTAAAAGTCTTGAAGGTGAAGTAATAAAAATTCTTGAACGTGAAAAAGATGAGTATGTAGGCATACTCAAAAAAACAAAATCATTTTATTTTGTCTCGTTGGATAATAAAAAAATTCATAGAGATTTTTATATTAATGAAAAAGACCTCAACGGTGCTGTAAGCGGAGATAAAGTAACAATATCTGATATAGAATGGACGGATGATTCACTTAATCCTGAAGCAAAAATAAAAGATATACTCGGTAAAGCAGGTACTTATGACGCAGAGATTGCTTCTATTGCTAAAGAATTTGGAATAAGATACAAATTTCCAGCAGAAGTATTGAATTATGTCGATTCCATTTCTGATGTAATTCCAGCCGAAGAAATAAAGAAGAGATTAGACCTTAGAAAAGAAAATATTATTACAATTGATCCATTGGATGCAAAGGATTTTGATGATGCGGTATCGGTAGAAATATTGGGTAATGGAAATTATCGAGTTGGAATACATATAGCAGATGTTAGCCATTATACTCCGAAAGATAGCCCTGTATATAAAGAAGCTTTAAGCCGAGGAACAAGCGTATATCTCGTTGGTAAAGTAATTCCAATGCTACCCGAAAAACTTTCTAATAATATCTGCTCACTTGTACCTAATAAAGATCGTCTTACCTATTCTGTTATTTTGGAATTGACGAAGCGTGGAAAAATTGAAAATTATGAAATAAAAAAATCTATTATAAATAGTAAACGTAGATTTACTTATGAAGAAGTCCAAGAAATTATAGAAGGAAAAGAAGGTGATTTCAAATATGAAATCGAAACTCTCTTAAAGATATCAACTACTTTAAGACAAAAGAGAATGAAAAACGGCAGTATTAATTTTCATAGCTCGGAAGTACAATTTACTCTAGATGATGATGGTAACCCAATTGCAGTTGCTATTAAAGAATCAAATGAAAGCCACTACTTAATAGAAGAATTAATGCTATTGGCTAATCAAATAGTGGCAACACACGTAAATAAAACAAAAAATCCAATACCTTTTGTATATAGAATTCACGACTTACCCGATGAAGAAAAAATTACTGAATTTGCAAGATTCGTGAAAAGTCTTGGCTATAGCTTCGATCCCAATGCTGCAAACAAATCAAAAGAATTTCAAAAACTATTAGACGCCATAAAAGGGACAGCCGAAGAAGCTGTAATTAATGAAGTAGCTATTCGTTCAATGGCTAAAGCGGTTTACTCGATAAAAAATATCGGACACTATGGATTAGCTTTCAAATACTATACTCACTTCACTTCGCCAATCCGAAGATTTCCCGATTTGATAGTTCATCAGCTCATATATGATTTTATCGAAGGAAACAAGGGTAAAAATTTATCCATTTCGGATTTGGATGAAATTTGCAATTATGCATCATCAAAAGAAAGGAATGCGGTATTAGCGGAAAGAATGTCAATTAAGATGAAACAAATTGACTACTTGAAGAATAAAATTGGTGAGGAATTTAATGGTATCGTTTCAGGAATTACTAATTTTGGAATTTTTGTCGAACTAAGTGATTCGCTTGCCGAAGGCTTAATCCCCTATCGATTACTCGAAGGTGATTTTTATTTCTTTGACGAAAAAAATTATTCCGTAGTCGGAAGAAAATCTAAGAAACGCATTCGTCTTGGTGATAAAGTAACAGTAAAAATTTATAGAATTGACCCGGAGAAAAAAGAGATCGATTTTATTCTTACCGGCAATTATTAAGTTATTAAGGATTATTTATGAGAAGACTTTATATATTCATTTTTTTTATTCTAATAACCTCTACGCAAATCTTTGCTCAATTTGGACAAAATAAAGTTCAGCATAAAGATTTAGATTGGTTTTATATCCAAACAAAACATTTTGATATTTACTATTCATATAACGGAGAAAGAATTGCAGAATTTACAGCATCGGTTGCCGAATATGCTTTAGACAGAATTCAAAATGATATCAACTTTAAAATAAATAATAGAATTTCACTAATTGTATATAATTCGCATAACGATTTTCAAGAGACAAATGTAACAGACGAATATACAAGCCAAGGAGTTGGTGGATTTACAGAACCATTTAAGAATAGAGTTGTCTTCCCTTTTGAAGGATCTTATCAAAAATTTGAACATGTAATTTACCATGAATTAGTTCATGCCGTAATGCGAGATATGTATTATGGGGGAACTGTTCAAAATATTGTTGCTAAAGGGATAACCTTACAATTACCACAATGGTTCTGGGAAGGTAGCGCAGAATTCCTATCTCAAGAATGGGAAACTAATTCTGATATGTTTATTCGTAATGCTATAATTAGCGAGATGCTTCCGGATGTAAATAATTTAGATGGTTATCTAAGTTATCGTGGCGGGCAGGCAGTTTTTAAATATATCTCTGATACCTATGGACGTAAAAAAATTGCTGAATTAATGAGCAAGACTCAAAATCTTGGAGGTTTAGAAGCAGGAATGAAAGCTTCTATCGGACTCGGTTTAAAAGAGTTTAATGAACGATGGAAGAAATCAATTAAAAAGGAATATTGGCCCGATATCGCTAGAATGTCCGATCCTGATGAATTTGCTAAAAGACTAACGGATAATAAGGAAGACGGAGGATTTTATAATACAAGTCCATCTCTTAGTCCGCAAGGCGATAAAATAGCATTTATAACCGATCGCGATATATTCTTAAAAGTATATTTGATGAATGCACAAGATGGAAAAATAATTAAAAGTATAATCTCCAGCGGGCAGACAACAAATTTTGAAGAATTAAATCTGCTTCACCCTTCTCTTACATGGGCTCCGGACAATAAGAGGATTGCCCTTTCTTTTAAGAAAGGCGGTTCTGATATTATTAATATTATCGATACCGAGACTGAGGATGTAACCGAATTACCTATTCCATTCGATGGAATTGAGTCAGTTAGTTGGTCCCCAGATGGAGAAAAGATTGCCTTCAGCGGACAAACTTCCACACAGTCTGATATATATATATATAATCTTAAAACCGAATCGCTTTCTCACGTTACAAATGATATTTTTTCTGATAGCGATCCAACATGGAGCCCTGATAGTAAATATATTATTTTTTCATCCGATCGAGGTGAGTTTCTAAATGAAAAAGATGCAGGCGAGGATTTTAATATCTTCAATCACAATTTCAAGCAGTTAGATTTGTATCTGACTTCGGTCGAGGAGAGAACTATTTATCGCCTTACGGATTGGGAATTGAGCGATGAAAAATATGCAGTTTTTTCTACAGATGGAAAAAATATTTTATTCGTCTCGGATTATAACGGAATTAATAATATTTATAAAAGAGAGATCGATTTAGAAAATCCGACTATCGCAAAAAATTTACCTATTACTAACTCATTAAGCGAAGTTTCTCAAATTTCAATTTCTCAAGATGGGAAAAAACTTGTCTTTACTTCATTATATAACATGGGCTATAATATCTATCTGCTTAATAATCCTTTCGATATGAGTACCGAGAGTGATACTTTAGAACTTACTACTTATATGAATCGATTGAGATATGGAGGCTCTGCTTTCGAGGATTCGACTGTCATTGATTCAACAGGAACTATTGCCTTAGGAGAAAATAAATCACAAAACGAGACTCCGGATAGTACTTCTACTGATAAGGAAGGCAAGAGATTTTATACAGGGAAATATATTTCAAAGAAAGAACCAAAAACCGATAGCACAAAAGTTGATTATTCAAGATATATTTTCGGAGTAAATGATAAAGCGACTGATTCTACTTTGATTAAGGAAAGACAAGTTGTATTCAAAGAAACCTTAGATGATGAAGGTAATTTTCTTGTTAATAGATATCGCACTACTTTTTCTCCCGATATAATTTATGCTAATGCCGGTTATAGTACTTTATATGGTTTATTAGGCACTACCGTTTTATCTTTTAGCGACATGCTCGGTAACCATAGAATTGTTGGGATGACAAGTTTGCAAATTGATATAAAAAATAGTGATTATGGTTTAGCATATTACTACCTAAAGAATAGATTGGACGTAGGTTTTGAATTTTTCCATACTGCACGATTTGTATATTTAAGCGGATATTATGGAAGTGAATTAAATCGTTTCAGAAATTTTGGTGGAGTTTTTTCATTAAGTTATCCTTTAGATCGGTTTTATCGTCTTGAAGGCAGTTTGAGTGTGTTGAATGTTTCATCCGATAATTTGGATAATATTTCTGTCCCATCTGATAAAGCCACCTATATAGTACCTTCGGTTAGTTTTGTAAAAGATAATATTTTATGGGGATACTATTCTCCAATACAAGGAACGAGATATAAATTTACTTTATTCGGAAATCCCGGATTTACAAATAGCCGTCAAAGCTTTTATTCATTCGTATGGGATTTTAGAAATTATATGCGCTTCTGGTATGATAATTCGTTTGTCTTTAGACTATCAGGAGGATATTCAGGTGGAGCAAATCCTCAAAGATTCTTCCTTGGTGGAACAGAGAATTGGATTAATAGAACTTTCTCTACCGGAGATATTCCGGTTAATAATGCCTCAGACTTTGCTTTCCTTTCCCCTGCTATGCCTATGAGAGGTTTTAATTATGCCGAACAGATAGGAAGTAAATATACCCTACTTAATCTTGAATTAAGAATGCCGTTGATTAGATATCTTGTAACCGGTCCGCTCCCATTACTATTTCAAAACATTCTAGGTGCTGCATTCATCGATGCAGGTTCAGCTTGGAATAATACCAAATCCTTACAATTATTAGGGAGAAATGCCGATGGAAATACAGTAACAAAAGACCTATTACTAGGTGGTGGTTTTGGTGCAAGAATGTACTTTATTTTCTTATGGCGTTTTGATGTAGCATGGACTTATGATCTTGATCGTTTCTCACAGCCCAAATATTACATATCTATAGGATTAGATTTCTAGTTTTTAAGAAAATAATGCCGGTTACCCGGCATTATTTTTTTGTACTATCTGAAGATTTTGTAGGTTTTGATTTATAATCTGTCTGGTAAAATCCTGTACCTTTGAAAATAGGAGTTGAACCGGCACCAATTAGTTTTTTCAATTCCCCATTACATTCAGGGCACTCTTTAATTGGTTCTGCATTAATATTTTGGAAAAACTCAAATACTTTTCCACATCCCATGCATTTGTAATCGTAATTAGGCATAAATTTCCTTACATGAATAAAATTCGTGCGTAAAAATAAATATCTATTTTATTAATTCAAATACCTTAATTATTTCCTTACTTTTTTGCATATTTGAATTAATAAAAAAAATAATACTATGAAAAAATTAAAATATCTGATTGCTTCCTTAATTCTTTTACAAGGTTGCTTAAATTATACTCAAATTACCACGATAAAAAAAGATGGCTCCGGCTCCATGTTTATCCATTATTACATGCACTGGAATAGCGAAAGAGATTCTTCGGTTATTGAATCCCTTGGATTTTTTAATGGAGATTCTGTTTCCAAAGAATTCTCTTCCAATTATAGTAAAATAAAAGATGTGGAAGTTTATAAAGATAATTCGGATAGCACCTTACATGCTAAAATATTATTTGAGTTTTCTAGCCTCGATTCATTGAACAATGCAAAAGCTTTCAAAGGCGCTGAACTAAAGATGATTGACGGTGAAGATGATACAAAAATATTTTCTCAATTTATCCAACCAATAGCTACCGGATTCGGATTTGAGGCTAAAGATATTAAAATAAGTTATATCTACTATCTCCCGGGCGAAATTTTAAGCCATAACGCTACATCAGTTGCAAAGAATGAATTAAGGTGGGATTATTCATTGACTGAAATCGGAACGGGAAAATATATTACAGCTACTTTCCGCCCATTTAAGTTAAAGGAAACTCCGCTTTGGATTTATATTGCCGCTGGATTCGTCCTTTTAATTGTGATTGTTTATCTCTTTACTAAAAAAAGTAAATAGCTATTCATATTACTCTTAATTTGACATACCCTTGACTTTTCTTTATATTTTGAGTCTATCTTTAAAATAGGAAACAGTTTTATCTTGATTCAAGACCCATTGATCTTTTCCGGCAATTCAAATCCTGAACTTACAAGTAAAATCTGTAATTATTTAGGATTGGAACAAGGAAGAGTAGATACAAAGAAATTTAGCGATGGAGAAATTTGGGTTAAATTTCATGAAAATATTCGCGGCAGGGATGTATTTATAGTGCAGCCGACACAACCGCCAACGGAAAACTTAATGGAATTATTGATAATGTTGGATGCTGCTAAAAGAGCATCAGCCAAAAGAGTTACTGCTGTTATTCCCTATTTCGGATATGCTAGACAAGATAGAAAAGATCAACCGCGAGTGGCTATAACGGCAAAATTGGTAGCCAATTTGATGACGGTTGCAGGTGCTGATAGAGTAATTACAATGGATTTACATGCAGCGCAGATACAAGGGTTTTTTGATATTCCGTTTGATCACCTTTATGCATCTCCTATTTTTACTGTATTGTTTAAAGATGAATATAAATTAGAAAATTTGACAGTTGTATCTCCGGATATAGGAGGTATTAAACTTGCAAGGTCTTATGCAAGAAGATTAAATGCAGGCTTGGTAGTTATTGATAAAAGAAGACCGACACACAATGTTGTAGAAGTGATGAATGTGATTGGAGACGTAGAAGGAAAAAATGTTCTTTTAGTAGATGATATGATAGATACAGGTGGCACTTTCGTGGCGGCAGCTAGGATGCTTAAGGATAAAGGTGCTAAAGAAATTTATGGTGCGATAACGCATCCTATTTTATCCGGTAATTCAGTTGAAAACATCGAATCGAGCCCTTTGACAAAAGTTTTTGTTACAGACAGTATCCCAATTCAGGGGAATATTGTTTCTGATAAAATTGTAGTACGTTCAGCTTCGGAGCTTCTTGCCGAGGCAATTATACGTTCTTATAGAAACGAATCTATAAGTTCTTTATTTGAAATTGATAAAAGTTAGTTAGGAGTATATTAAGAAATGGCTGAAATCAGTCTAAAAGCACAGAAAAGAGCTCTAAGTACAAAAGGAGCCGTAAACGAATTAAGAAGAAAAGGAAGTGTTCCCGGCGTTTATTATGCTAATAATCAGGAAACCATTCCTATTTCAGTAACCGAAGGTTCTTTAAAACCATTAATTTTCACATCACAAACTCATATTGTTGATTTACAAATTGATGGCGCAGAAGGATTAAAATCGATAATTAAGCATGTTCAATTCCACCCTGTTACAGATAAAATAATTCATTTTGATCTTCTTGGTATTAACGTTAAAGAAGCAGTTGAAGTTGAAGTTCCTATTTCTGTTACCGGTTCGTCTAAGGGAATCAAAGACGGTGGAGTTTTACAACAAACTTTACATAAAGTTATGATTTCATGCTTACCTAATGATATCCCAAATCATCTCGAGATCGATGTTACAAATCTTGGTATTGGTGATGCTATCCACGTTAAAGACTTAATGGAAATGTTTAAATATGAATTTAAACAACAAGAAGAAGTTATTGTTTTATCCGTGGTAGTTCCTAGATCTCATGAAGCTGTTGAAACCGAAGCTGAAACTGAAGAATCTGCAGAACCTGAAGTGATTAAAAAAGGTAAGTCTGAAGACGAGGAATAATTAAGGATTTGAGAGTAATTCTAGGAATCGGCAATCCCGGTTCTAAATATGAATTAACACGGCATAATGCCGGGTTTATGGCACTTGATTATTTCGCCGATAAACATCGTCTCAAGTTTAAGCCTTCAAAGAAAGATTACTATAAAGCCGGTGGTACAATTCGTGCCACCGACTTTTTTTTAGTAAAACCCACCACATTCGTAAATTTAAGCGGTATTGCAGCATTCGACATTGTCAACGAATTTAATATCAATCCTGAAGACCTTCTTATTGTTGCTGATGATATTAATTTGGAAGAAGGAAGAATTAGGATTAAAAAAGGCGGTTCTGACGGTGGGCATAATGGTTTGAAATCTATCATATATCATCTTCAAACAAATAATTTCCCACGTTTGCGTATAGGAATCGGGAACGATTTCGAAAAAGGCGAAATGGCTGATTATGTCCTAGATAAATTTGATGAAACTACTTTAACTAAAATAAAACCGAGCTTTGATCTTTGCAACGATTTGATTCTGCAATTTATAATCGGTGGAATCAAATCAATGAGCGATCATTTTAGTAAAGTATCTAAAGAAATTAAAGAAAACGACTAAAATTACTTATAACAATTAATTTCGATAACGTATAGGAATTAATAATATAGATCATTTTAGTTATTGCGCCATAGTAAAAATAAAGCTATTTTAAGGGTCTATTTTTTTATAAACCCTGCTTTTACCAAATTTTGAGTAAAAGCCTAACGTCCATAGGGAGGTCGAAAAGTGAAACAACAGCAGTATGAAAGTGTTGTATTAATTAATGCCGCACTAGAAGATGAGCAAATCGATGCCATCATCAATCGAATTAAAGAATCTATTACAACCCACGGTGGTGAACTTATTGAAGTTGACAAATGGGGACGTAAAAGATTAGCATACCCGGTACAAAAATCTAAAACAGGTTATTATGTGATTTTGAGATTCGAAGCTGATACCTCGTTAATTGCAATATATGAAAGAGGTTTACGCCTTGATGAAACTGTTATTAGATATCTAACCATTGCTTTAGATAGTAAAGCAATAGAAGCAATTGCAAAGCAGAAATTAAAAGCAGCTAATGAATTAGCTCAAGCTGAAGCAGATGCTATTGCAGAAGTAGAAGCAGCCAGTCAACCGACAGCTACTTTAGAATCAGATGAAGTGGATGAACCAAAAGAAAGTTAAGATAAATATTTTATAGCTATAATGGAGGTTACGATGGCCGAATTGAAGATGCCAGAACTTAATAGTGTGATAGTTGCAGGTAATTTAACTAAAGACCCGGTATTCAGAACTACATCAAATAACACACCAGTTGTTAATTTTCATGTTGCTGCCAATAGAAGATACAAAGATAGCAGTAACCAATGGCAGGAAGATGTTTGTTATGTAGGTGTTGTGGCTTGGAATAAATTAGCTGATAGCTGCAAAGATCGACTAAAAAAAGGAAGTGCAGTTTTAGTAGATGGTGAACTTCAAAGCAGAACTTTCAAAACAGAAGACGGCAAAAATAGAACCATTGTTGAAATTAAAGCAAAAAGAATACAATTTTTAAATAAATTCAGTAAGTCAAATAATGAATCGGAAGAAAATTCCTTTTCCGAGGATGATGATTCCGATTATGAAGATAATTCATTCGATAAATTTCTTACCGATGAAGAATCTGACTTAATGAAGAATAATTAGTTGGAGTTAGAATGAAAAACGTTAAAAACGTAAAAAAAGTAAAAAGGTCCGTTGACGGATATATTGATTACAAAGATTCAAAACAGTTACAAAAATTTTTAACCGACCAGGGGAAGATAATTCCAAGAAGAATTACAGGTCTTACTGCTAAACAACATAGAGAACTTGTTCAGGCAATAAAGAGAGCAAGGCATTTAGCGATTTTACCATTTGTTTCCGAAGCGGTGAAGTAGGAGGATATGATGAAAGTAATATTACGTAAAAATTATGAACAGCTTGGAAAAGTTGGCGAAGTTGTAGAAGTGAAGAATGGTTTTGCTAGAAACTTCCTTCTCCCCCGTCAAATAGCTTATCAGGCAACAAAAGGAAATATACTTGCTCTTCAAGAAGAAAAGAAACTTTTTGAGAAAAAAGAAGCAAAGGAATTAGAAGCTGCAAAAGCATTAGCGGCTGAACTCGAAAAAGTGTCGATCTCTATTGCAGTTAAAGTTGGCGAAGAAGATAAAATTTTCGGTTCTGTTACAAGTCAGATGATTGCTGATGCCATTAGCGAAAAAGGTTTTGAAATCGATAAAAGAAAGATCGAAATTACAGAACAGATCAAAGCTCTTGGTATTTACAGTGTTCAAATTAAATTACATTCCAATGTAAATGCAGTCGTAAAAACTTGGGTTGTAAGAGAAGAGTAGTTTTAGAGCTAACTCTAAAAAAGCCGGTAGATACCGGCTTTTTTTATGGTCATTAAATGCTTATCAAATCAGCATTTAAATTGACTTTTTTAACGTATCAGTCTATATTTAGAGTCTTAATTAATTTTGAATTTTTTATAACCATTAGCAGAATGAGTGATGAAAGAAATACGTCTTAGGTTAATCATTATCGTAAGTGCTGTTGCTTTGTCTTTATACCTACTCTACCCAACATTCCAGGATTATTTAAATGGCAAGGAAGTCAACACACAGCTCGAAGTTGTAAGTCAACAAATTAAAAAATCAAATCCAAACATTACTGATCTTGAACTGAAAGAAATAATTACAGTAAAAAAAGACAGTATCCTTTCGAGCAATCCGGATTATAAATCGGCACGTGAGAAAAGAATTAAATTAGGTTTGGACTTACA
>CALDDL010000130.1 GCA_937936675.1 uncultured bacterium | reverse complement strand
TATTTTTATTAATATACTTGCTTTTCCTCTTGTCCACAATACGGGGGATAGTTCACTTTACCATTAATACAATAAATGTTTTTATCAGTTGAAACAGATGGGAAATCAGGAATTCCATCCTCATTCATATCTGCCTGAGAAATAAATGTTAATCTACCATCATAAGATTTTGTTAGATTCTTATTATTCCTAAAACGATCATGTTTAACTATTTCTTTTCCATTTTCTGCATTAATTTTAATAAGATCACCAGCCGAAGTATTGATAAAAAATGATCTTAGTTTTTCATCCACTAAAATATATTCTGAAATATAATCGGAAGCATTTCCAACAGTAATACCTAAAAATGAAATACCTTCGGTACCTGTACTATATTCCCAAATAATTCTATTAGTTTTAATTTCCTTGCAAATAAGTTCGTTTTTCTTGTTTAGATAAATTATATTATTCTGATCGATGAATGGTTTTGTCCCGCTTCCCCTCTCTTCGTATTCTTTTTTAAAGGAATATAAAAGTTTAAAATGATTGGTTGCATAAATATCTATTGTTTTTCCGCAATCAAAAACTAAGATTTCTTGATTATTTAGTTGTTCATAATATACTCTACGTTTTTGATTTATATTTTCGTATCTATTATCAGAAAGTTTTATTGACTCTATTTTTAACTTATCTATATCTAAAATGTAAACATATTTCTCACCTATAAAATGAAAGTTTTTTCTACCCAAAACTGTTGAGTGGCTTCCAGATGAACTGGAAAAATAAGGTAAGATTTCTGTAAATTCCTTTTCTAGTACTAATTGGTACTTGCTATTATAAACGGAGATTTTACTCTTAGCAGGTTTATCATTTAAGCTATATATTACCAAATGATTTTCATTCGTTTGAGAGTTTTTTAATACTGCAAAACTCCAAATATTCATATCGCTGTTAATTGATATTGTTTTAATTGGCTTTATCTGACCATAAGTTTGTAAAAAAAACGGTAGTACAATTAAAAAAAATAGTCTCATAAATCCTCTCTGCTATTTAATTGCTACACTCTTTCTTGATTTAAGTTTACCGATTTAATAATTAATGCTAATTATCCATAATTAATTGTACAGTCATCAATTTGACTATTAAGATTACATTATCCAAAATCAACAAAGCAATCTTGACAGGTTGTTGGGTGCGAGGAAACCTTGCTCTTTTAAAATACTTAATTCGTTATAAAGGGAATCACTAACTCTGTAAGCTTTCATATCTTCTACATTTAGAAGATAGCTCCTTGATTTATATCTAAAAGTGTGATATTCTCGAAGATTATGATATAAGTATTGATCTCTTATCATTTGTGACTCCAGATTACTTTAGATAAATCTAGTTAGTAATAAATGAATAAATCACCTATAATGATTAACACAAATATATATTAAAACGCAACACTTTTAATTGGCAATTTTTAAAAATATTTATGATATTATTGCAAATATCTCCAAAATTAGAAATAGTGTTTTAAGAATTATTTGTAGTTTCAAATTCAAATTCATTATCGAAAGTGTTTTCCACAGATGGTAGAATAGAAGCGTTCAAAAAGGTGAGGAGAGATTTATAATGAGATACACTTAGATTATTTCCTTTGATAAACTAAGTGTATCCTTTTATGCAGCAGGATTATATTCAATAAAACCCATACTAATTCCGAAAGATAATGCCTGCCGAACTACAGTCTATTCACTTTCACATTTAAAAATTCTTCGAGCTTATCATAAATGATTTTCTTTTCATCATCGGAGAAGTTTTTAATTCGTGTTCCGTGTGATCCGCCCTTCTTGACCATCTTCACTGAATTAGTAAGACCGAGCAATTCTACTGATGTGGAAGTCCATGTATCATATCCGCCATAGATAAAAATAAAATTATTTGCTTTCTGCTGAACCCAATTATAAACATCCTGATTAACCTTGCAATTATAATTGACCGGAGCATCTTCGGGTACAAATAAAATATTTGATGCACTCTTAGTTAATTTTTTCATATACTGTTTGAAATCTGTTATATCATAACTGTAATATCCTTCTTCATTATATGCCTGAACAAAAAATGAATGGAGACCTTGAACGTCTTTTTTGGTGTACATACTAAGTCCAACTACCTTCTTAAGATGCTTATAAAGTTCGGGCGATGAAGAATTAGGAGCGGGAATTTCTTCCTGCTTATGTCCCCATTGCCAAAATGAAAATGGATATTCAAGCACTTGAAATTCAAATGCAGTCTCTGCATCCACATACATATCTAAAGAGTCGGTGGCAATTTCATTATTAATAAATGCCATCATTTCATCATAGCGTTTGAAAACTTCTAACTGAAATTCTTTTATTTTCTCGCGGGTTTCATCTGAGCCTACTGTATTAAGCCAATGATAAATACGGGGATCTTCCTGAGCAAGATTTAATGGTGCTACATAGGGAACTGAAGCATCCACATCATTAGGATAAAAATAGCTATGGTAGATAGTAGTCTGCCCGCCTTTACTGATTCCTGTATTAACCCATTTGCCGGTATAAAGTTTTTTGAATGCTTCCACCACTGCATGATGATCCGCGGCTGCTTGAGCTACGGTAAGATATTTCCAATCGAAATTAGCACTATCGGGACGGGAATTATTAAAGTATCGATGTTCTACGACTATCTGATTAGAATTGAGCATTCTCGAAAGTTCATAAGGTGCTCCCGACCAAATTCCATAACCTTCGGTAACCAAAAGAGTAGGATTTTTAAAATTTACATTGGATACAATTAAACGCTGTGGGAAAGTAGGACCCGAAGGATTATTGTGATCTAAAAGCTGTTTGAAAATTACTTCGTAAGACTCGCTATACATTGTATCATGCTTCATTTCTTTGAAAGCGATTACTTGGGGCATTTTTTTAAGTGCATCGGCGAGCTGTCCTTGAGCTTGAAGAGAAATAAAAGAAAAAAGTATGACAAAGAGATAGATAATACGTTTTTGCATGGAATGAACTCCTAAAAAAATATTCCCTCGGCTAAGGAAAGCCAAGGGATATGAAATTAATTATACTATTAATATTTTTTATTTCTCTTGAAGGAATGGATATCTATAATCGCGAAGAGGAATAAAGTTTTCTTTAATTGTGCGGGCAGAGACCCATCTGATAAGGTTCAAGTGACTGCCAGCTTTATCATTAGTACCGCTTCCGCGAGCACCGCCGAAAGGCTGTTGACCGACTACTGCACCGGTCGGTTTGTCGTTAATATAGAAATTGCCTGCCGAATGTAATAATGCTTTGCTTGCTATATCGACAGCGAATTTATCATTTGCAAAAATTGCTCCGGTAAGTGCATAAGGAGAAGTTTCATCACAGAGGGTTAATGTTTCTTCAAACTTATTATCGTCATAAACATATAGAGTAAGTACCGGTCCGAAAATCTCTTCTTCCATCGATTTGAATTTTGGATTAGTAGTAACGATAACAGTCGGTTCAACAAAATATCCAACTGAACTATCGTAGTTTCCGCCTACAATAATTTCGGCATCGCTAGCGTTTTTAGCATAGTCGATATATTCGGTGATAGTATCAAATGCACCTTTATCGATAACGGCATTGAAGAAATTAGTGAAATCGGTTGGGTCGCCCATTTTAATTGTTTTAATTTCTTCTACCATATATTCTTTTAATTGACCCCAGATAGATTTAGGAATATAAGCGCGTGAGGCAGCAGAGCATTTCTGTCCCTGATATTCAAACGCACCGCGAATAAGTGAAGCACCGAGAGAAATAACATCAGCGCTTGAATGAGCGAATACAAAATCTTTGCCACCAGTTTCGCCGACTAGACGAGGATATGATTTATATTTAGGAAGATTATTAGCTGCAACTTTCCACATGTTTTGGAATACAGGTGTGCTTCCGGTAAAGTGAATACCGCCGAAATGTTCTGAATCCATAACCGGATTACCGACTTTTGAGCCGGAACCGGGGATGAAATTAATAACGCCGGCAGGCAAACCTGCTGCTTCTAATAATTTCATAATATAATAAGCCGAATATACTGAACTTGATGCCGGTTTAAGTAAAGCTACGTTACCCATAATTGCAGGTGCGGTAGGTAGATTACCGGTAATCGACGTAAAATTGAATGGAGCTACTGCGAAAATGAATCCTTCCAAGGAACGATATTCTAAACGGTTCCATTGACCGACAGGTGAATACATCGGCTGTTCGCTATAAATTTGATTTGCATAATGAACATTAAAGCGGAAGAAATCTACAAGTTCGCATGCACTATCAATTTCTGCTTGAAATGGATTCTTGCTTTGTCCGAGCATTGTAGCTGCATTAATTGTATAGCGCCATTCGGTATTAGCTAATAAATCGGCAGCTTTTAAGAATATAGCTGCTCGCTCGCTGAAATCCATTCTCGACCAAGCCTTATGAGCTTCCATATTCGAATCGATTGCTGCATTAACTTCTTTCTCACTTACTTTGTGATATGTTGCGAGTTGATGTTGATGATTATGAGGTATTACACATTTGTCGGTATCGCCTGTTCTTATTTCTTTTCCTCCGATAATTATAGGTATATCAATCATGTTGTTTGAAAGTTCATCTAACTTAGCTTTCAAAGCTTTCTTTTCAGGTGAACCGGGAGCATAATTTCTTATCGGTTCATTCTGTGGTACGGGTGTCTTAAAGTTTGCGTTTGCCATACTGCCTTTCTCTCTTTTTTTTGATTAAATAATACAATAAAATCCGTTATGATAAGTTATATAATTTTGTTTGATAAAGCATCTTTTAAGGAAGTGATTAATAGCTCAATCATCTTTTCATTTGAATTATAGCCCATAAGTCCGATTCTCCAAACTTTCCCTGCCAAAGTCCCGAGTCCTGCACCAATTTCGATGCTATAATCATTAAGAAGTTTTTTCCTGATGACATCTTCATTAATACCCTCGGGCACTTTAACCGTAATTAGATTTGGAATACGCTCGGATTCGGGCGTAAGTGGTTCGAGACCGATTGAGCTAAGTTTCTTTACCAACTGCACAGAATTTTCTTTATGTCTGCGCCAGCTATTTTCGAGTCCCTCTTCTTTAAGAATAAGCATTGCCTCATGAAGACCATAAAATGAATTAGCGGGTGCAGTATGATGATAAGCTCTTTTCTCTCCGCTCCAGTATGCCATTAATAGATTAAGATCATTGAACCAGCTTTTAATCGGCGTAGTTCTGTTTTTAATTTTTTGTAGTGCCGCATCGCTGAACGATATTGGAGAGAGACCGGGCATAGCCGAGAGTCCTTTTTGTGAGCATGAATACACTGCATCGAGATTCCATTGCTTGGTGAGGATTTCGCAAGTCCCGAGCGAAGTAACAACATCCGCAATAAGTAATGAGCCGTATCTATGTGCTATTTCGGAAATGGTTTTGATATCAGTTAATGCTCCGGTGGATGTTTCTGCATGAACTACGGCTGTGATTTTTATATCAGGATTATTCTTAAGTGATTCTTCAATCTTTTGTGGATCGATAGCTCTGCCCCATTCAGCTTCTACAACAATCGGGACGCCTCCGATTTTTTCTACAATCTGTTTCATCCTTCCTGCGAAATATCCGCCGATACCGATTAACACTTTATCTTCGGGTTCAATAAGATTGACAAGGGACGCCTCCATACCGAGCGAGCCGGGACCGGATAATGTTATTGTAGCATTGCTATCGGTTTGGAATGTGTATTGAAGCAATTGTTTAATATCATCCATAAGCTCAATAAATTGCGGATCGAGATGACCGATTGTGGGTCTTTTAAGTGCTTCCAAAACACGAGGATTTACGTTTGAAGGACCGGGTCCCATTAAAATTCTATTTTTGGGTATAAATGATTGTTCCAATATCTTGCTCCATTATTTTAATATTTTTTTGGTCAATAAAGCTTAGAATTAATTATGATATAATTTTATGACCATTTATAGCCGCGCATAATTCAATTAATTTCTCTTCATAAATAAAGAGAATATTCGCTAAAAATTCATTCTATAAGAGTTCATTCACTATATAAAACTTTTTTTACTCCGGTCAAGTCATTATACTATATAATACTTCCACAAAAGAGAAGCATTCTTATTATATTAAAAAATCCCAACTAAACGAAAGTAGTCCTTAACGTGTTCTCCAAGCTATTTAAGAGACCGCTCTCTAAAAGAATTTTTTTAATTTCGTCTTTACCACTTTGTTCTAAAGGGAGAAGCGGTTCGCGCGGCAGTCCGCCATAGAATCCAATTAAGTCCAACGAATATTTTAATCCCGCCACTCCGAATCGTGCAGTGATTGCTTTATTAACAGGAAGCATCCTATTCTGAATCTCGGTTGCTTCTTTTAGTTTTCCCTCTTCAAATAATTTCTGAATTTCAGCGGATTCATTCGGAGCAATATTAGCAAGAGCTAAGATACCGCCGGATGCACCGGATACAAGAGCCGGAAGGAGCACTGAACCTGTCCCCACAATGACGGAAAAATTTTCATGAGTAGAACTCACGAATTCGGAAATCTGTCTGATATTCTCGGTGCTGTTTTTAATGCCCGCAATATTTGGGTGATGAGAAAGTTCTTCGACTGTATTAAGCTCAATATCCACACCCGTAAATTTTGGGACATTATAAATCAGGAGAGGGATTTTTGTTTTATCTGCCACACGACTGAAATAATTTATAAATGATTTATGCTTCATCTCCGATTTATAAAATGAAGGAGTGAGAACGAGAGCATAATCCGCACCTCTCTCGGCACAGTCATTACTTAAAGAGATAGTCTCTTGAATCGAATCGCTTCCCGTGCCTGCAATTATTATCTTTTCCGGTGATACGTTTTGCTTAACTGTCTCGGTAAGAAGAAGTTTTTCATTTCTTGAAAGTAACACACTCTCCCCATTTGAACCCATAACAACATATCCCGCAAGAGGAGCTGATTCCCATTTGAAGAGATTATTCTTCAGTTTATCAATCGCTATTTCATCATTAAGAAACGGGGTAGCGATTGGTGGGAATATCCCTTTAATTTTTTTCATAATTACTCAAATATATTTTTAAGAACGAACATTACATTAGCAGGTCTTTCCGCTAATCTTCTCATATACCATGGATACCAAGCAGAGCCATAGGAAATTAAAACTCTTAGAGTGTATCCTTCGGCAGCAAGTTTCTTTTGCAAGGTCGGTTTAATCCCATAAAGCATCTGAAACTCGATCTGCTCTCTTTCTAAACCGATCTGTTTGCCTGATAGAATAATTTTATAAATTAATTCTTCATCATGAGTGGCAAATATCGCGCGAATCCCTTTTTCTTTTACGGCAGTTAATAATTTTTGAGAAAGTTTATAATAATTTTGATCTACTACCGCCTTATCTTGAATAGCAATATGAGGTAGTTCTCTATATGCACCTTTTACCAGGCGAATTTTCGGATTAAGTGGAAGGAGGTCATCGATATCACCGTTTGTAAGGTGGAGATATGCCTGCAAGCAGATGCCGATATTATTTAACTCGCTTTTCATATCCTTATAGAATTTAATCGTGCGCTCTGTATAATCGCTTCCTTCCATATCGATAAAAAGATCAGAAGAAGGGAGAAGTTCTTTTACCTTAAGAGCAATCTCGCGGAAATTCTTCTTTGTCTCTTCTTCGGAGAGATCGAATCCGAGTTGAGTAAGTTTAATAGATATCTCCGTATTAAGATCATTGGTTTTTATCACATCAAGAGATTTTAGGTAATGCTCTTTAACGGCATTGCCTTCATCAAGATTAGCAATATTTTCGCCGAGCCGAGTAAATACATTGGGGATAGAGAGCTGCCGGAAGAGCAATGCTTCGCGAATAGCATCTTCAAGTGCCTCGCCCGGCATAAATTTCTTTAATGCGCTCTGAACGAATTTCTGTTCCGGCACGTTTTTCTTAAGCCACTCATTTTGAGAAGCCCAAAGTAGTGAATCGCGGAATATACTCACTTATAATTCTCCATTTCATTTAGAAGAAAATATTCTATCAATATTTAGTTCCAGATAGAACAAAATTATACTGCTAATCTAAAAATTCTTGATGAATAAAATAATTTTACTGAATTAATTGAAGTATCGATTAATCAGCAACATTATGCCTCTTTAAGATTTCCAATATAAATGCCAAACATTCTTAACTGATATTAATTTTTATTAGAACAAAACTGTTCCACTTCTTCTATGGTTTTCGGTATCGGTTTACCGAGTACTCTCGAACCCGTTCTCGTTACTAAAATATCATCTTCAATTCTGATACCGCCGAAGCCGATATATTCTTTTGCTTTTTCGTAATTAATAAATTGAGTGAATTTTCCCTCTGCTTCCCATTTATGAATTAATTCGGGAATAAAATAGATACCCGGCTCAATAGTTAAAACAGTACCCGGTTTCATCTCTTTTGCGTAACGGAGTGATTTAAGTCCGAACTGAGTTGAACGTTTAATTTTTTCATGGTAACCGGTATAGACTTCGCCGAGATTTTCCATATCATGAACATCGAGACCTAGAAGATGACCGAGACCATGCGGGAAGAAAAGAGCGTGAGCACCTTCTTTGACGATCTCTTTTACGTCCCCTTTCAAAAATTCTAATTCTTTTAAGCCGGTTGCAATAACGGAGGCAGCCCTTAGATGAACATCCTTGAAAAAGATTCCGGGTTTAACGGCTTTAATAGCTTCCATATTAGCATCAAGCACGATCTGATAAATTTCTTTTTGGCGATCGGAGAATTTCCCGCTAACAGGGAATGTGCGAGTAATGTCGCTTGCATAATGAAGATCGGTTTCGGTGCCTGAATCGTTTACAACTAAGTCTCCATTACGAAGAATATTAGCATGACCGTGATTATGAAGTGTTTCGCCATGCTTAGAAAAAATTATCGGAAAGGAAAGTCCATTACCTTTTGCTGCGGCAATACCTTGGACATATCCTGCAATTTCCTGCTCTTTGATTCCGGGAATTGTAATTTGCATAGCTGAAGTCTGCATATCATAGGAGATATCGATTGCCTTTTCGATCTCTTTAATTTCTTCGGAGGATTTAATTGTACGCTGCTCTACGATAGCTTTTATTAATTGAGGTGAAACGTAGTTATTTACTTCACCTGCTCTAATATCGAGGAGAGCCTCGAGCTTCATCATATTATCATATCGATATTGAGGAATAAAATGAACCTTCCTGCCTTGTGAAGCAGCCCTTAATAATACATCTTTTAATTCAGCGGGAGTTCCAGCTAATTTAATTCCGCTTTTTATGGCGCGCTGTGCAATAGTCGGTTGCGGTCCCATCCAAACGATATCATCAATTGTGAAATCATTCCCAAAAATTACATCTGCCTTATCATCGATATCAATAACGGCAGCAAGACCCGGGAAATCGATTCCGAAATAATAGAGGAAAGTACTATCCTGTCTGAAATGATATGTGTTATCCATATAGTTCATAGGGCTTTCGTCATTGCCGAGTAGAAGAATCAATCCGCTTTTTACTTTCTTCTTTAACATTTCTCTTCTTTTTATATACACTTTTTTGTCAAACATACAAACTCCTTTAATAAGATTTATGTTCAGTTCTTCTAATAATTTCATTTTGAAGATCGATGCCGAGATCGACAAAGTAATCGCTATAACCTGCAACTCTCACAATCAGATCGCGGTATTTTTCAGGATGTTCCTGTGCCTCACGAAGTATATCGGCATCAACAACATTGAATTGAATATGATGCCCGTCCATACTAAAATATGTACGGATTAAGGAAACGAGTTTATCGAGATTCTCTTCCCGATCGAAAATTTGTGGTGTAAATTTTTGATTGAGTAACGTTCCGCCGGTTCGGAGATGATCAATCTTAGCGGCGGATTTAATAACTGCCGTAGGTCCATGAACGTCCGCACCCTGAACCGGGGAGATCCCCTCGCTTAATGGTTCGCAAGCTTTTCTTCCATCGGGGAGAGCACTCGTTACGCTTCCAAAATAAACGTGGCATGTTGTAGGTAATAGATTTACTCTAAACTCGCCGCCTTTAATATTTTTTCTTCCGTCTATTCCGGAATAATAAATTTCAAAAACTTCGCGCATTATATCATCGGCATAGTTATCATCGTTACCATATTTGGGTGTCTTGAATAAAAATTCTTCACGCATTTCGGATGAATATGCAAAATTATTTTTTAGTGCCTCGCTCACTTCCTTCATCGAATATTTTTTCTTATCGAAGACATTGTATTTAAGCGATGAAAGAGAATCCGTTACAGAGCCGAGACCGACACCTTGAATATATGAAGAATTGTATCTTGCTCCACCGGCATTATAATCTTTCCCCTTCTTAATGCAATCATCTACTAAGATTGACATAAACGGAGCAGGCATATAATCGGCAAATATTTTTTCTATGATAAGATTGCCCTTGATTTTTATATCGAGGAAATGATGAACCTGATTTTTGAATGCTTCTAATAATTGATCGAATGATTCAAAACTCTCTGCATTCCCGCTATGGAGACCAAGCTGCTTTTCGGTTCTAAAATCATATCCATTGTTGAGCGTAAGTTCTAAAATTTTTGGCAGATTAAAATAGCCCGTTAAGATGTATGCTTCTTTGCCGAATGCACCTGATTCCACGCAGCCGCTTGCTCCGCCATTTCGTGCGTCAACAATTGATTTGCCTTGACGCACTAATTCCTGAATAATAGCATCGGTATTAAATAGCGATGGCTGTCCGAAGCCCGTTTTTATTATCTTAAGTGCACGTTTGACTAATCTATCTGGATTTTTTTTACTAATCTGAACCATCGAACTCGGCTGCAATAAACGCATCTCTTCAATTACATCGAGTATAACATAGGTTAGATCATTAACCGCATCTTCACCTTTTTCATTAACTCCACCGACATTTATTAAACAAAAATCGGTATATGTATTACTCTCTTGAGCTGTAACTCCGACTTTCGGAGGAGCGGGTTGATTATTGAATTTTATCCAAAATGATTGGAGCAGTTCTTTTGCCGAGTCTTCGGTTAGTAAACCGCTTTCTAAATCACGTTTATAGAATGGATAAAGATGCCGATCCAATCTGCCCGGGTTGAATGAATCCCAGGTATTAAGTTCAGTGATAACGCCAAGATGAATAAACCAATAGTATTGAAGGGCTTCCCAGAATGTTCGAGGAGCATTGGCAGGGACTCTGCTGCATATTCCTGCGAGTGTTTCTAATTCATTTTTTCTTGTGCTGTCTTTTTCAGAGTAAGCCGCTTCGGTCAATTTATTTGCATATCGATTAGCGTAGGAGATGATCGCATCGGCGGCTATATGCATTGCTTTTAGTTCTTCTCTCTTGCTTAAAGCTTCCGGATCATTAAAAAAATCAAGGTTTTTTATCTCTTCTTCAATTTCGGTTTTAAAATCATTCATCCCCTTTTTATAAATTTTATCATCGAGGACTGTATGACCCGGAGCGCGCTGCTCCATAAATTCGGTAAAGATACCTGCTTTATAAGCATTTCGCCATTCGAGATCCGTTTCGGCTAATATTTTATCACGAATCGATTTACCTTCCCAAAACGGAAATATGTCCGATATGAATATACCTTGAGTTTCCATCGATACTTTGAATGAAACCTTTTCGCGATAATTTAATATCTCCAAATCTTTTACGCTATGAACACACAGCTCGGGATAAGTGGGTGTAGCTTTTGGTTCGGGACCTCTCTCGCCCACTATTAGTTCACCATCATTAATGCAAAGCTCCTTATTCTCAAGAAGATACTTGAATGATAATGCTCGTGTAACAGGGAGAGAAAATTTTGCGATATCATTTGAACTATAAAATTCAGTTAATAGTTTTGCCCTTTCATGCGATAGGTAAGGAATGGCTTCAAGGGATTGAGTGCGAAGTTTTTTTATCCTTTCATTCATTTGGTTTTTTTATCCTCCGATGCCTGTATTAAAACCCGCTCTCGTAAATTGATCTTTTAGAGAGATCATATATTCTTCGCTTGGCGGTTCTATTAATGGCAGCTTATTTATTTTGTTCATCTTTTCATATTTAGTAAATCCGGTTTTATGAAATGGAAGGAGAGATACTCCCCAAATCGTTTTAAGACCGGAAACAAAATCTATTATATTTTTTATATTTTCATCGGAGGAAGTAATACCGGGAATTATCGGGATTCTAATTATTACTTTCATGCCGGAATCTGTAAGATAAGAAAGATTATCCAAAATTATTTTATTGGAAACTCCTGAATAATCGATATGAAGTTTTTCGCTGATTAATTTTAAGTCATAGAGAAAAAGATCGGTCAATGGAGCAATGCTTTTAATAATTGAAATATCGGCATATCCACTCGTATCGACTGCAGTATGAATATCACGTTTGCGGCATTCAATTAATAGAGAAGTAAGAAATTCATGCTGGAGAAGCGGCTCACCGCCCGAGAACGTTACTCCTCCTTTAGATTGATCGTAGAAGGGAATATCTTTTTGAATAACTTCCATTATATCGGCAACTGAAGCCGCCGAACCGATCATGTCTTTTTCGTTTTCATCGGGTGAAAAATTCCATCTTAGGCTGCAACCGGAAAATTCTTCGGGAAGCTTTCTTTGGCTTTCGGGATTATGACACCACCAGCAATTAAGAGGACAACCTTTGAAAAAGATCGTAGTTCTAATACCCGGTCCATCATTAATAGAATACCGTTTTATATCGAAGATATATCCATTCTGCTTCATTAAAGAAATATAAGAGTTTTAGGCAATATATAATAGGGGAGTGGAAGAAATTCCGCAGGGGAATCTCAATGATTGTCGGTTAAGAGAAATCAAATAGGAATCTCAATGATTGACAATTAGGAGAAATCAAATAGGAATCTTAATGATTGACATAGAAAGAACGGATCGCTTTGGATGGGAGTAGCGTTGCGTTAAGTGGGATGAATATTTCGCACCGGAATATCAAAAAGTGAAATAGGAAAAAATGAACTTTTCCTCAGAGGGGGCACTTTGATTAAATTGGGGTAACTATTATAATTTAATTATCCACGAGCTTTATCAAGCAACTTGTTTAAGGTTTCCGCTTCCTCCTCAGAAAGATTTCTGAGTGCATCTTCAAAAAGATGTTCATGTTCATCTATTTGCGAAAGAAGACCGAGTCCGGCATCAGTAATAGTTACTTCAACCTTGCGGCGGTCATTCGGGCAAATTATTCTTTCGACAAATCCCTTATTTTTTAGGCGATCTACGAGACGGGAAGTATCACTCATCTTATCAAGCATCCTGTCTTGAAGAAGAGAGATCGAGGCGGGATTGCCTTGCTGCCCACGCAAAATCCTTAAGATATTGAATTGTGTGGCAGTGATATCGTACTTCCTGAATATCTCATTCTGTTTAGAAATAAGCCAGCCGTGAGTATATATAATATTCACGGCTAACTTTTGATATTCACTCTTGAATTTTGTTTGAGTAATCTCTTTTTCTAATGTCATTTTGCTTTTATAAGTTCTACATTAATTATTAATTCAACTGTATTGCCAACAACGGCATCACCTGTACCTAAAAGAGCATTAAACTTTAGACCATAATCCATGCGGTTTAGTTCGCCTGTAATTTTGAACCCTGCCCTCGTATTTCCGCTCATATCTTTTATTATACCATTAAACTTAACATCTAAGACAACTTCCTTAGTTACATCTCGCATAGTAAGATCGCCGGTGAGTTTATATTTATTATCGCTTACTTGTTTAATTGATTTACTTTTGAAAGTAAGGTTAGGGTATTTTTCCGCATTAAAGAAATCGTCTGATCTAAGGTGATTGTCTCTTTTCTCATTTTCTGTATATACCGAAGCGGTCTTTGCCGTAAAATCGATTTTAGCTGTGCTGAAATCTTCACCTGTTGTTGTAACTGTTGCATCAAAGTCTTTGAAATTACCTTCGACATCGGTAATAACCATGTGGCTTACAGAGAAACCAACTTTAGAGTGTGATTTATCCAAATTCCATTTTGTTTGTGCGGTTGTAATAGTAACAGATGCAAAGGTAAAGATTACCATAAAAAGAAGAGCATATATATTTTTCATTTGAGTACTCCATTTAGTTTGTTGATATTATTTATAACTCAAATATACGTTATAACATTTAATGTTGCAACATCTTTTTTAGAAAAAGACAAGAAATCTTTTGAAGGGGAGAAATGAAGTACTTTGATGTGGTTATATTTAGCCATAATTTTATAATTATTCATTCTTGGGTTATCTCTTGTCAATAAAATTCTTATCAAAGAGTTTAAATAAGATGAAATATTACTCATAATTGCTGAAAACAGCTCATTTTTGTCGAAAAATCAAGAAATATGTTCAAATCTAATTATATGTACTCAAAAATGATTTCTTGGCACAGCAATTGGACAAGTAACTACAAGAAATATAAGAGGTTTATTTATGTTAAAAATTGGTATTAATGGAATGGGGAGGATTGGTCGTGCAATTTTCCGAATTATTGAATTATTTGAAGACATTGAAGTAGTAGCAATTAATGATATTAACCCGGAGATAGCAAATTTAGTTTATCTAATTAAGTATGATTCTTTTTATGGAAGATTTAAGTACAATATTAAACACGATGATCAGTACATATATTTTAATGGTAATACAAGAATAAAAGTCTTTAATAAAAATGATATATCGGAAGTTGATTGGGCATCTGCCGGATGTGATGCTGTAATTGAAGCCTCGGGAGTTCATGAGAATCTTATCAAATTACCCAAGATGCTAAATTCAGGGATAAGAAAAATCGTAGTTACACACTCCCCGGACGAAATTACAAAAGTGATTGTGCTTGGTGCTAATGAAAATTCTTATAACCCGGAAACAGATCATATAGTATCCAGTAGTATTTGCGATGTTGTAGCTTTTGCTCCGGTTTATAAATTAATCAATGAAAAGTTTGGAGTAAAAGCGGGATTTCTAAAGACTCTTCATCCGTGGCTTTCATATCAAAATTTATTAGATGGACCATCTTACTCATGGAGTAACCCCGGAAAATTGTATCATCATTATGCCGTTGGTAGGGCAAGTACGGCTTCAATAATTCCAAAACCAACTACTGCAATACATGCTGCCAATAAAGTATTTCCCGGAGTGCTCGATAAAATGCGCTGTTACTCATTTAGAATTCCAACTCCCGTAGTCGGTGCTGCTGATATTACATTTCAATTAAATTCTAAAATCAGAATTAATGATCTATTAGATGCAATCTGCGAATTTGAAAGGATGCAGAGATGGCCAATCCTTTATCTTAATTCAGAACCTCTTGTTTCGGTCGATTTCACGGGTACTGATTATTCAGCGGTGATAGATAATAGATGGATTGAAATTATTAATGGAGAATTATTAAACCTTACTTTATGGTATGATAATGAATGGGGGTATAGCAGAAGAGTAGTTGATGTATTAAGACATGTACTTGAATTAGAACCTCAAAAAGTTACTCATGAAGAATTTACTTTGTCTTGATTTCGATGGTGTAATATGCGATAGCATTAAAGAATGTCTGCTTATTACCTATAATAGTTACTTAGAATTGAACAACCAAGGTCAAAGAATGGTTAGTTCAGTGGAGAATATTTCCCCGAAAGTATCTGAAGTTTTTAATAAATACCGTTACTTAGTCAGACCTGCAAGTCATTATTGGATGTTAATGGAATTAATAGATAAAGGAGTATATGAAATTTCGGAAGAATTATTTTTCAGTAAATTGGTAGGGAAGGAGAGTGAGTTAAAAGCATTTGAAAAAATATTTTTTTCTAACCGAGAACGACTAATGAAAGAAGAAACTGAATTTTGGATGAGTCTCAACACAATTTATCCGCACTTTATGGAATATTATACTAAGTATGGAAATGAAAACTATTATATAGTAACAAATAAAAATGGTTCTGCCGTAAAGACAATTCTAGATTATTATTCAATTAAAATCAAAAATTCAAATTTATTTTCAAAAGAAAGATTTACCACCAAAGAATCTGCGTTAAGAGAAGTGGTAAAATATAACGAACTCTCTTATGGAAATATATTATTTGTAGATGACTCACCCGCAACAATTGAAGAATTGCTTCCAGTATTTAAAAACAGTTATTTGGCAAATTGGGGTTATTACAAGAATGAAAAAAAATTAAAATCAGTGAATACACTCTTAGAATTAAGGAATTTGATAATTGAAAAATAAGTTAGAACATAAAAGAGTATTTACAGGATATAAAAAATTCCAAAAGGAATTATCAGAACTAATTGTTTCGGTAGATCAAAAACATTATTTGGAAAGAAAAGTAAAATTCTTATTAGAAATAAGAGGGTATCTAAAGACGAATAATTTGAGTGGAAATTATATAGAATTTGGTTCCTACAGATCCGAAATGCAATATGCCGCTTATAAGATTTTATCGGAAACTACAGGAATTAAAAATTTTATTGGATTAGATACTTATGTAGGTGAGCCCGCAAAAAGAAAAGCAGATACTAAATTGAATTTATTTGATTCAGATGGTGATTTTGGATGTCAATTTGATGAAGTAAATGATTTTGTTAAGAAAAATATGAAAGACAGGGGTATTATAATAAAAGGAGATTTTCGAGATAAAAGTGTTTTAAATGAACTTAATAGATATAAAAATATTGTTGTATCGGTTATCGATTGTAATTTACTTAGCAGTATAGAAAGTGCATTAAAATATACTATTGAAAATATAATTGATGGCGGACTTATCTATTTCGATGATTTCTTTTATAACATAAATATTATGAAAGAATTGAGAATAGTAATGAATAAATATAAAATGGATTTTATTGAACATAGTTTTTATCCACCTTTTGCGAAATCATATATTGTGGTTAGGGTATGAAAAACAGAGAATTAGTAAAGGGGAAAAAAATAATTGCTTTAATTCCTGCAAGACTCGGAAGTAAAAGAGTAAAAGCAAAAAATTTACGTCTTATAAAAGGGAAACCGCTAATCTCGTATGTAATTGAAACGTGTAAAAAGGTTGAATATTTTGATAAAGTGTATGTTAATTCGGAAAGTCAATTATTCGGAGAAGTAGCTAGTAGATATGGAATAGATTTTTATAAACGCCCTGAAGAATTAGCAACTAGTCAATCAATGATTGATGAATATTTATTTGAGTTTCTATCAAATGTTAAGTGTGATATTCTAGCAGTAGTAAATCCGACATCTCCATTTCTAAAACCATCGGAGATAGAAGGTGCATTAATAAATTTCATTGAGAATGATTATGACACGCAATTAGCATGTACGGATATTAAAACACATTGTTTCCTAGATAACAAACCAATCAATTTTTCAACAGAAGGTAAACATCCCCGTTCGCAAGACTTAACTCCGGTAAAAGGATTGAATTTCGCTATTACCATTTGGAAGCGAGATAGTTTTATCGAGCAGTTCAAAAAATTAGGACATGCAGTTTATACCGGAAAGATAGGCCTATTCTCATTTAATGGTTTATCGGCAATTGATATCGATTGGGATGAAGATTTTCAACTAGCAGAAATAATTATGGAAAATAGGGAACGCTTTACAAATATAAAACCGGAATATGATCCGGTCCTGAATGAACTTTTAAAAAACAATATAGATTTTCAAAATTGATGTTAATAACTAGACTAAATATCAACGGAAAAAACAGATGGATAGAAAAAGCGGGAACTACTTTCTATCTGTTAAATGGGAATCCCTATACTTCTAATCTTACTCGAGAAATGATATTAGATACAGAAAATTACAAAGAATTCAAATATGTAAATCACTATAAACCTATTACAATATTCGGTCTTGCATTCAATTATAAAAGTCTTGTAGGAAAAAAATTAGAAAACCTAGACCCTTTAATATTTTTTAAGTCTGTAAACTCACTCGCATTTAATCCTTCATCATTCATATATCCTGAGGGATATTCAAAAATATGGGTCGAATGTGAGCTAGTAATAGTAATAAAAAAAGATTGTAAAAATATTTCATACGAAAACGCAAAGGATTATATACTCGGTTATACAATAGGCAGTGATATTACGGGTGAGAATAAATATGAAAGGGATCATCATTTAGCATACTCAAAAGGTGCTGATAATTTTGCACCAATTTTTAAATGGATAAATACTTCACCAAAGAAAAAATTAAGAGTTGAAACAAAAATTAATAATAAAATATTTCAGGAAGATAACACAGAGAATAGGCTTTGGAATGATTCTAAAGCCGTATCTGAACTATCTAAAAGATTTACTCTTAAGGCAGGAGATTTAATTTTTACCGGAACTCCGGCAGGTGCAATGGATTCCTTGATAAAGAAAGGTGATAAGATCGAACACTTTATTCAAAGTATTGGAAAACTAAAATTTACAATAAAATAAAGATGAAAAATAAATATAAAATATTAATTCCGGATCGATTAACTCCACCGGCAGATATAGAAGAATTTGTTTTCGGTGAAGAAGCAGAGATAAAATTATATCAGGCTGTTTCTCCTAATGAAATAGAAGACTATGTATGGGAAGAGTGCGATGCCGTTTTAGCTTGGCATGAATTACAATATGACAGCCTACTGCTCAAGAAGATGAAAAATTGTAAAGTGATTGTTAGGATAGGAGTGGGTTACGATAATGTTGATTTAACAAGTGCGGCAGAGTTAGGGATCAAAGTTTGTAATGTCCCCGATTATGGAACAGATGATGTTGCTGATCATACAATTGCATTAATGCTCTCACTCTGTAGAGGTATTAAGAATTATGACAATTGTGCAAGAGAAGGAACTTGGAAATGGGAATCGGGAAGTGCTTTAAGAAGAATTAAAGGGTTAAATCTTGGAATTATTGGTCTGGGTAGAATCGGGACTGCGGTAGCATTGAGAGCAAAAAGTTTTGGATTGAATGTTCGCTTTTATGATCCTTACAAACAGCATGGATACGAAAAGGTACTTTCAATAGAAAGAGATTATTCTTTGACTGATTTGGCAGCAAATTCAGATATAATATCAGTACATTCACCGCTTACACTTGAAACAAGAATGATGATTGGAAAGGAGTTTTTTGATCAATGTCGAGAAGGACTAATATTTATAAACACTGCTCGGGGGCAAATTGTAAATCTCAATAGCTTGTATAACGCTATGTTAGAAAACAAAGTATTATTTGCAGGACTTGATGTATTAGAGACTGAGCCGCCGAAACTGGAAAATCAACTTATAAAACAATGGGTAAATAATGACGGAAAATTAAAAGATAGAATAATTATTACTCCTCATTCAGCATTTTATAATCAAGATTCATATATAGAAATGAGAAGGAAAGGAGCTGAAGAGGCTTTGAGAGTGTTATCCGGTGATGCAGCTTTTAATGAGGTATTTAGATGAAAAATAAAAATATATGTATGATTTCGTGCACATTGTCTATTGATGATAAGATGGTTAAAGTATGGAATGAATTAGCTGAGGCATTAGACAAAAATGATTATAAATTATTAATGTTAGTTACTTCAGTTCATCCTGATATGAATTTCGACTATGTCCAAATACCATTTACCTTAGATGAATTTGATCAACTGCAGATCGAAATAAAAGATACACACTATAATGATGAAAATCTCACAGCTCTTGAAATGACAGAAAGAGAAATTGAATGGTTTGGCAAAAACAGGAATGATTGGTGGAATCATTATAGAGGATATTTCAAATGCAAATCGTTTTATCGTTCTTTTATCCAATCAGTTAAACCATCATTAATTATTGCTTGGCAAAATAGTCTTCCCCAAAGTAATATTTTAAAAAGATTAGCAGAAGAATATTCAATACCAAATTTAATAATGGAAAGAGGAATGTTGCCTGATTCTTTTATGTTAGAAAAATCCGGCAATGTTGCTTTATCTGATATTGTAAACAATTTTAGTATAAGAAAAGTGATAAAGGATTCGACTGCAAAAAATGATTACGATAAGATAAAAGAATTTTATAGAACTAATAAACCTACGAAATATAGTCAGAGATCTCTTAATGAATCGCAAATCTTACTTGATGAATTTAATTTGAAAGAAATCCCTACCCTAGTTTATTTTGCAAATATGGATAGTTCAGTTGGATTATATCCGTATGACTCTAATCTATCAAAAAAAACCTCAGTTGAATTTAATAACACAAAGAAAGTAATTAATTCCCTATTAAGCTACGCTAAGAAGCATTCCCTTAATATAAGCGTAAAACTTCATCCACATGATAATAATGATTATAGCGAATACGAGCTTGAAGAAATAAGAGTATTGCGCGATTTTGATTATCATCTATTAATGGAAAAAGCAGATTTACTAGCTTTCTCCTCGACAACACTTCAATTTGAGTCATTGATCTATGAAAAACCAGTAATTCTATTTAATAATAGTGAATTATGCGGGTTTAATATCGGCTATGAAGTACAGTCATTACAGGATCTATTCAAAGTTATCACTGAAGCGGTAAATAAAGATCAATTAGAGACGCGACTCGATAATGCAAAAAGATTTCTTCATTGGGCTGCAAATTATTTTTTGTTTTCCTATTACGAAAATACCCCGATTAAGAATAATTTATTAGACATGGCTGATTATTTTGCTGAAATTGGAATTAATGATAATTCACTCAATTTTGAAAAGAAATTAAATCGATTAGAAAAATTCTTAAAGAGTCTGAAGTACAAAAACACAGTTTCATTAAAACTAGATTCAGGAATTATAGAGTGCGAAAATGATAATACAGTAATAGGAGAATATGAGGATGATTTAGAAGAATTAAAAATATTGATGGAAAAATTAGAATCCGGTGAATTAATACCCGAACTATTTGAACAGTCAGGGAAAATATTTTCTCGATATGATGAAAAGATTACTGCTGATAAATATTTTGATCATTCCACAATTCTTAGAGAAAGGATAAGAAGTGAAAAGGAAGAAGAAGACTCTCTAATAAATAATTCTTATGAATTTATAAAACATGAATATGATGGTTACGTAACAGCAAAAAATTATTTTGATGCATACCTATTAATAGAGAGTAAATTAAGAATAAATTCATCTGATCCAAAATTGAATTCATTACAAACTGAGTTAATTGAAACAATATCAAAACGAAAAAAAGAAAAAAAATGGGATGTAAACAAAAGTGTAAAAGCACTTCAGAATGCTGATAAATATTTTAACAGCAACAATTTGAAGGATGCAAAAAACAAATTATTGGAAGTCCTCAATTTGGAACCACTTCATATAGAAGCAATTAATAATCTTTCGGTGCTTAGTATTTCTGAGAATAACAACGAATATGCGATTAAGCTTATAGAATATGTCCTTTCATTGGAAGAAAACAATTATGATGCAAACGAAAACAAAAAGTATATGATTGAAAATGGTTTGTATGGTGCGATATTAAGTGAAGAGAATGAATACAATAGAAAGCTCCAAGAAGAAGTGAATATCTATGGTAGTCAAATTAATGTTCATGAATTACCAAATGCCCATCATATTTATAGCTCCAATGTAATAACAAAATCGCTAGAAAAACTTACAGGGCAAAAGAATTTTAATTCATGGTGTGCTGATGAAATTGATAAATTATCATTAAAACTCGGAAGAAAAATTCATGGTTTATCGATAGGATGTGGAAACGGAGATACTGAAATAGATGTAATGAAAAAGATAATAAATAAGGATTTGGTTCATCTTACAGGACTTGATATTAACCCTGCGATGGTCGAAAGAGGAAATGCAATGCTATTCGAAGCAGGAATTGATAATATGGATTTTAAATTGGGTGATTTTAATTTCCCTAAATTCGAAAAAAAATATGATTTTTTCTTTGCTAATCATTCACTTCATCACGTTACTGAATTAGAAAATTTATTTGAAAGTATTAAAGAAAATTCAAGTGATGAAATGATTTTTCTAATAAATGATATGATAGGCAGAAATGGTCATGTTCTTTGGAATGGAAGTAAAGAATTAGTTGATGAAATCTGGGGCAACTTAGATATAAGATATAGATACAATGCCTATACTAAAGAATATGATAATGAGGTAATGAATCACAATTGCAGCACTGAAGGATTCGAAGGAATAAGAGCAGAAGATATTATTCCTCTTTTAATTAGCTATTTCGATTTTGATATTTATCTTCCTTTCTCTTACATGATAAGCAGGTTTATTGATAGAGCTTATGGGCATAATTTTAACTTAGATGATAAAAATGACTTGGAAATAATAAACAAGATAATCGAATTAGAGAAAAACATTGCTGATAAAAATATATTATCCGCCACGCAGGCGTTTATAAAACTAAAGAAAAAGGGAAGTGTAAGCGAACTAAAGTATATGCACCAAACTCCAATAGAAACAATAGCTAATAGACAAAACAGAGTAAATTTATCAGAATATTCAATCTAAAAATAAAATTATTGTAATAAAGAGAGTAACATGAAAATTCTAATTCTTAAATATGGTGCAGCAGGTGATGTTATAAGAGTAACAACTTTGCTTCATTTATTTCCTAATGATATTATTGATTGGGTGGTAGGCAATAATAATGCGATTCTTATTGATACAATTCCAAATATTAGCAGAGTAATTCCGGAATCTGAAATTCCAAGTACTGTATTTGGAGATTATGATTTGGTTATTAATCTCGAAGATAGTTATGAGGCGGCAGAAGTTTTAAGAAAAATTAAGTATAAGGATTTATTTGGGGCATATATTAATAGCAATAATAAAATATCATATACTGATGAATCCAAAGGGTGGTTTGATTTAAGCCTTATTAGCAAGTATGGATTAAAGGAAGCAAACATTTTAAAATTCAAGAATGATAAATCTTTTCAAGAAATAGTTTTTGAAGGATTAGGATATAAATTTAAAGGTGAACCGTATTTGCTCCCTGAAAGTCCTTACACAAATTTATTTGGTGATATAGCAATTGCCCCTAAAGCCGGAAAAGTTTGGCCTATGAAAAACTGGGCATTTTATGATGAACTTGTTCAATATCTTAGAAATAAAGGATTTATAGTAAATTATCTCCCTAATCGATCAACAATGTTAGAGCATCTTACTGATGTAAAAAATCATTCGATTTTAATAAGCGGCGATAGTCTTCCGATGCATTTGGCTCTGGGTAGTAAAGTTCTGACAATTTCTTTATTTACATGTACGAGCCCGGCAGAAATTTATAGCTATAATCTAATGTGGAAAGTAATTTCACCCGAACTTGAAAAATATTGGTATAGACGAGATTTTGATATATCCGCAACTCAATCCATAAGTTTAGAATCGGTTATTGATATTTTCAATCTTATTACAAAAAAACAGGCAGCAAATGCATGAAATAAATTATTTAGAAGAGAAGCTTCAAGAGTATTTTAATAATAATAGGTATGAAGAAGCTTTAAAATACTTAAATGAATTATTAGAAAAACCTAACCTGGAAATTAATTTTAAAAAAGCATTGTTGACTCATATCGGAAAAATTAATTTTTATAATTCAGAATATGGTAAAGCAAGAAACAATTTTATTGAAATCTTATCTATTGATCCATTTGATTATTATTCGAAAATATTTTTAGCGAGAATTTTAGAAAAGAGCAGTAAACCTCAATCTGCAATGAAATTATTAAAAGAAACATATAATGAAAATATGGGGAAAGAACATCTTATCTATTTTATGAAAGAATTGATTTGCGATCTGCAATTTGATGATGATGAAATCGAGAAATTGTTATCAATTCCGAAAATGAAAGATGATCAGAATAATTCAGAACCCATGGTGTCAATTTTAATTTTGTGTTATAACAAATTAGAATTTACTGAAAATTGTTTGATTGCATTATTTAAAAATACCAATTATGAGAATATAGAAGTCATTATCGTGGATAATGCATCAGTTGATGATACTGCGGGTTTATTAGAAAGCTACGGAGATAGAATCAAATTTATCAGATCGAGTTCAAATCTTGGTTTTGTTGGTGGTAATAATTTAGCTTCAAAATATGCTAATGGCGAATATATTGTATTTCTTAATAACGATACCGAAGTACATGAAAATTGGTTAGAAAATTTATTACGTGTATTCAATTATTATCCAAAAGCAGGTGCTGTCGGTTCTATGCTTATATATCCCGATGGCAAACTCCAAGAAGCAGGTGGAGCGATTTTTAGTGACGCTTTGGGATGGAACTATGGAAAAAACGGGAATCAATTAGATTCTAGATTCAGTTATGTAAGAGAAGTTGATTATTGCAGCGGTGCTGCATTAATGGTCAAGAAGGAACTATTCGAAAAGCTCGGTGGCTTTGATGAAAGATATGCCCCTGCTTATTATGAGGATACTGATTTGTGTTTTGGTATAAGGAAACTAGGTTATAAAGTATATTATACCCCTTTCTCAAAAGTAACTCATTTTGAAGGTGCGACAGCCGGAACTGATTTAAATTCGGGATTCAAGAAATATCAATTGATTAACGGTCCAAAATTCATCGAAAAATGGAAGATGGAATTGGAGAAGCAATATCCGAATGATGCAGAACTTATGTACTACTTTACCGATAGAAATAGAGGTAAGAGAATATTGATAATTGATGATATTCCTCCATTACCGGATAGAGCAGCAGGAGCATTGCGACATTATCATACACTAACGCAAATGCTCGAACTTGGTTATAAAGTAACTTATGTTCATCTTATGGGGAAACAATATTCTGATCAAAATGCTCGGAAATATTTAACTCATTTTAGAATGAAGGGAGTGGAATTTATTTGGTTCAATTATGAATCATGGTGGAACATGAGAAATAATCCTCACTTATCTGAAGTAACAATTCCATTAATTGAAAGTTTAGATATCGAAAAAAGAGGTTTTGACCTAATATATATTGCCTTTTGGCACATTGCCGATTATTTTGTAGATATCATCAGAAGTAAAGTCCCAGACGTTCCGATATTAGTGGATACGATGGATATTCATTATTTAAGAGAATTAAGACAAGCGGAAATGAGCGGAAGTAATGAACTAAAAAAATCTGCTGAATATAATAAGAAAAAAGAAATTGCTCTTTATAATAGAGTGGATTGCATTACAACTGTTACTGAAAACGACCGCTTAGAATTAAAAAAATATTGCCCGGATAAATCGATTATAATTCTTACAGATGTCCATGATCCAAAGGAAACGAAAACAATATTTGAAGAGAGAAAAGATTTTGTGTTCGTGGGTAATTTTAATCATAATCCAAATGAAGATGCGGTTTTATATTTTGTAAAAGAAATATTCCCTTTGATCAAAATAAAATTACCGGAAACCAGATTTATGGTTGTAGGTAATAATCCCACGGAAAAGATAAAAGCACTTGAATCAAAAGATATAATTGTAACAGGTTGGGTACCTGAAGTAGAACCTTATTTGGATAAATGTAGAGTATCTGTAGTCCCACTTCGATTTGGTGCAGGCAACAAAGGGAAAGTTGGAGAAACTCTTTCTTACGGATTACCTATGGTTTCAACAACCATTGGAGCAGAGGGGATGAATATTATTGATGGTGAACATTCATTTGTCTCAGATGACGCAAAGGAATTCGCAGAAAAAGCAATAAGACTATACAATGAGCAAGCTCTATGGGAGAAATTTTCAATCTCAGGTAAGAAATTAATAGCAAGTATGTATTCAAGTGAATTAATGAAAAGAAGATTAGATTATATTCTTAGTTTTGATAGTCGTAAAAAATTTAGTACAAAATTTGCACTTAATTTTCCAAATCCTCCAAAAGTATCAATCATTATTATCACCTTCAATCAATATGAATATACCTCAAAATGTATAAAATCACTTTTGAAATACACGAATGAAAGTTTTGAAATAGTTGTAATAGATAATGCATCTAAAGATGATTCGGGAAATAAAATTAAAAAAGATTTTCCGGGTGTTCATGTTTTTTGTAATAAAGAGAATCTCGGTTTCCCAAAGGCAGTCAATCAAGGTATTGTGCAATCGAAGGGAGATTATGTTTTGATATTGAATAATGATACTGTTGTAACTGCAGGGTGGCTTGAGAGAATGATTGAAGTAGCAGAATCTGATCCGAAGATTGGCATAGTCGGACCGATATCTAACGAAGTAAGCGGCTTACAAAAAGATAATGATGCAAAGTATGAGACAATAGAAGAGATGCATAAATATGCAGCAGAAATCAGTATTAAAAACAAAGGAGAAGTATTCAATTTCCCGCGTGTTGCGTTCCTTTGCACACTTATTAAGCGAGAAGTGATTAATGAAATAGGAGGACTTGATGAGAGATTCTCGCCCGGCAATTATGAGGATGACGATTTTTGTCTTCGCGCTCAAATGGGAGGATACAAAACTGTAATCGCCAAAGATGTTTTTATTCATCATTACGGTTCAAAGAGTTTTAAGGCGAATGGAATTGAAGCATATAGAGAAAGACTAAATATCAACAAACAAATCTTTATCGAAAAATGGGGAGCAACTCCGGATGAGATATGGATTAATAACAAAGAAGTTAAACCACATCAGAGGTATTATCCTGTGAATAAAAATTTATTTATGCAATATTTCGAGCGGACAAAGATACATCTTTCCGATAATGAACCGCTCCTTGCCGAAGAAGCAATAAAATCGGCAATAGAAAATTATACAAATGAAGTAGAAGAGATTACCTTGGCTGAACTATATAATCTTGCTGGTAATTTATCATTTGCAAATGGTAATTTAGAATCTGCAAAAGAATCATACGAAAAAGAATTGAATGAAAATCCAAATTCATCAGGAGCATGTTTCGGTTTGGGGCAAGTATTTATTGCCTCCGATGAGCTAGAAGGTGCAAAAGTAATGCTAGAATGGGCAGTGAAGAATGATGAAAGTAATTTTCAGGCAGCGGAATTGCTCGAAAAAGTAAACGCTGCATTGGTATAAAAAGTGAATAAAAATTCAGATGTATTTGCCTTGTATTAATTATTTTCTTTATCATTCAATTTCTAAAATAGGTATTCTATGGAATGGTTAGTTTTAATACTCTGGCTCTCGATAATTAATGGAGCTTTAGGCGGACAGTATATATTAAACTGGATGGGCAATCAGCCCAAATACACAGGCGGTCAGCCGGTGGATGTATCCCCGGGTGTAATGACTTTCTGGCGTGAAGTTTCCAAATTTGTTTGGGCTGCTATCGCCGTTTCGGTGGAAGTAATTAAAGGAAAGCCGGTAAAATATTTGTGGCCCGGTGCTCTCTCAATGATTACGATTGTTATCGCCGCATTCACGGGAGTTATCGAGAATATCGGTTTCTTTTATTTACCACGTTATTATTCACCTCATATTTATGCTCCTTATGTAAATATTTATTTAGCATTTCTTCCTTTCTTAGGAAAATTTTTATTTGATGCAAAAGTTCGTAAAGAGCATTGGATCGGTATAACACTTGTTATCATTGGTCTTGCTACTCCTCACTTACCCGTCATGATGGGTAAGGAATATGATCCGAAAGCTGTACTTGATTTTACGGGAATTATTTGGATTATAATAATTAATCTTTGTTTATGCTCACAGCAGATATTGAATAATAAAACAGTTCAGACAGTATTGCCGAACGTAGGTCCAAACGCATTAGTAGTATGGCGCGAAATCTGGAAAATGCTTTTTATCTCGATTGCACTATTTTCAATTCCTATTATTGGAAAAATTGTTGGTGCAGAAGAAGGCAATAGATTTTTCTCATTATTCTCGGGCAGTATATTTCCTAATAATTGGCTGCCAATTTTATTCGTCGTGCTTGCGGGATTAACGGGTTATATATATAGTTTCGGATTCTTTAAGTTATCAAAATTTGCTGCTCATTTCTGGGTGCCTTATACAAATATCTATTTAGCACTTCTTCCTTTTATTATGTTTTTATTCGGTAAGAACGTTACAGGATATCAGATAGCGGGTGCGGTAATTGTAACTGCTGGTTTGATGGTTGGAGTATCGGATTATAGTAAGAATAAAGTAGAAGAGATCGAAAAGAAATATAAAGATTTAGCATAAGCACTTATCTAAAATATGTAACAGAAAATTGGCATGAAAAGATAGGGCTTCACTTGATAGTATAATGAAAAAATGACGTGTACATCTATTATATATTGTTTGTATTATTTGAAAAAGTTAAATCAATAACAGAACTAAAAGAAAACCCCGCTATTCAGGCGGGGTTTTTTATTATTTATTTTTTTTTGTTTATTTCTTAATATTCAGTCTCGGTTGATATACGTCAAATTAAATATTGCAATCAATATTGTATCTATCATGAAAATATTTTTTTCTGTGGACACACTTTTTACATGACCCCACATTATTATATTTCTTTACTATTTCCAATCAATAAATCATTATCCATAAATTTCTAAGTAATTCTTACTTCAGTCCATTGCGCTCGATCAGCGGTTCTACTTTCGGTTCGCGACCTCTGAAATTTTTAAATAATGTCATCGGTTCATCTGTCGCACCTCGTGATAGAATATTTTTTCTAAATGAAGCCGAAAGGGTTGGATTAAAAAGATCGCCGCTTTCTTTGAATGCACTGAATGCATCGGCATCGAGCACCGCAGCCCAGATATAACTATAATAACCCGCTGCATATCCACCTGTAAATATATGTCCGTTCTGTGTGCTCGGATATGGAGATGATAATTCATAAGGGACATGGAATTTTTTCAGTATCGCATTATCAAATTCATTTACGTCAAAAGGAGTATCCTTAGTGCGAGCATGAAATTCCATATCGATTAACGCAGGGAATAAATAACTGCTTACGTGAAGAATTCCTGTGTTGTAAAGATCGGCTTTCTTGATTTTGGCTAATAGATCATCGGGAATTACTTCGCCTGTTTTATAATGTTTAGCAAACATTTTTAATACTGTCGGGTCTTTAACCCAGTTTTCCATTATTTGAGAGGGAAGTTCAACGAAATCCCACGCAACGTTAAAGCCGGTTAGGCGTGGATAAGTAACATTCGTAAATAAAGCATGCAGACCATGTCCAAACTCATGAAATATTGTTTCCACCTCTCCCAGACTAAGGAGTGCCGGTTTATCAGATGTTGGTTTGGAAAAATTTCCGCAATTAATAATTATCGGTGAAACGAAATTACCATCGATGTTATTTTGATCGCGAATTACGTTGCACCAAGCTCCGCCCTGCTTAGTTTCGCGAGGGAAATAATCTGCATAAAGAAGACCAAGATGCTTTCCGTCCGCTTCTTTGATTTCGATAACTTTCACGTCAGGATGGTATGCAGGAATGTCTTTTCTCTCTTCGAATTTCAAACCGTATAATTTATTTACAACCGTAAAAAGTCCATCAAGGACATTATCGAGTTTGAAATAAGGCTTTACCATTTCATCATCGAGTGAGTATTTGGCCACTTTAAGTTTTTGAGCATAGTAAGCCAAATCCCACGGTTCAAATTTTTTCGTCATTCCTTCGGAGCGAGCTAATTCTTTCAAAGCATCAATTTCGGTATTAGCTTTTTTTACTGTCGGCTCCCAAAGTTTAATAAGGAAATCATCGACTGTTTTAGAATCTTTTGCCATATAATCTTCTAAAGTCATATCGGCGAGCGATTTATAACCGAGCAGATTTGCTTTTTGCAGACGAAGAGAAACAATTTTTTCTACAATTTTTTTATTGTCATTTTCATTATTGTTATTGGCAATATTTTTTGAAGCGTTATAAATTTTTTCTCTTAAAGAGCGGTTATCTGCATAGCGAATAAAAGCGCGGTAGCTCGGCGCATGAAGTGTAAATAGCCATTTGCCCGAATAACCTTTTCCTTCGGCAGCTTCTTTTGCGGCTGCTATTGCCGAAGCGGGAAGTCCCGATAAATCCTCTTCATTATCTATAACCAATTCAAAAGCATTTGTTTCTTTAAGGTCGTTTTCATCGAACTTAATTGTCAATAAAGACAGCTCTTCATTTATTTTACGGAGTTTATCTTTATCAGTTTCCGATAAATTTGCACCGCGTTTTACGAAATCTTTATAATATTTATCAAGCAATACTTTTTGTTCGGGATTAAGATTCTTCGCATCCGGGGCATCATGAACGAATTTTATGCGTGCAAATAATTTTTCATTAAGATTAATATCGTCATAATGTTTTGAAAGTAGCGGAGAGAGTTCCTGCGAAATCTTTTGCATCTCTTCATCGGCATTTGCCTGCATAAGATTATTAAAAACGCCACTTACTTTTGTAAGAAGATTTCCGCTTTTTTCGAGAGCGACTAATGTGTTTTCAAAAGTAGGTTTATCGGGATTAGCGGTAATTGCCGCAATTTCCTCGTTCTGTTTTTTCATTCCTTCGATATAAGCGGGCTTATAATGCTCGTTTTTTATTTTATCGAAAGGAGGTGCTTCAAATGGAGTTGTCCATTTAGTAAAGAATGGGTTTTCAGTTTGTGCGTAGTTTGTTTGGTTCATTAATAGGACACTTAAGAATGTTAATAAAAAGATTAATATAGTATTTTTCATATTTCCCCCACGGAAAATTGGTAATGTTTTTTATAAATAATCAGATACTTGATTTACTGCCAAAGTTAATACTCTTTTTTCTCAAGAAACAGCGAATTATGACAACCGGTTAGAAATCAGGGTCGTCATTGATGAAAAAATCTAAATCGTCTGAGAATCGATGGTGAAGATAGAAACGGCTAAGGATCGATATTATAATCCCAAAAAACACCTTGGAGTAATTGTGATATTTTTTCTTTTGAATGCAAATGGCTGCCAAATTTTTAGTCTAAAATAACTCAAAAAATCGGCTTTATCAAAAATGAAAGTGAGAACAGGATTTAATTACTTGACATTAATATCCTATAATTCAATTTTTAAAGATAATCTTTTCATTATATCAGGGTCTGCTATGAAATTCTTTATATCAGCGTTTCTATTCGTATGCTCGATATCTTTTGCTCAAGTATCGGTATATAATAACCAAGGTTGGGGTGAGCTTGGAGTTAAATGTTCGGTCGAAAAAAATATTCTTTCAATCGGAAGTAAAAAATATGAAAGAGGTCTCGGAACTCACTCACCTTCAACAATTAAATTAGAAGGGACGAAAGATTATGGGCGTTTTTATGCAGAGGTGGGAATCGATTCTGAAACCGGCAAAAGCGGATCGGCAAGATTTATAGTTATGGGAAATGGAAAAGAGCTTTATCGCTCTCCGATTATGAGAGGGGCAATGGAGCCGGTTGTAATCGATCTCAAACTCGAAAAGAATAAAACGATTGAGCTAATAACTGACGATGGCGATGACGGAATGAATAGCGACCATGCAGATTGGGCGGAGGCATATTTCATCGATCAATATAATAAGAAGATTTATTTGGATGATCTCTTCGGCACTCAAGACCTGATTAATATTACCGTAAAAGATTTTAATCTTGTTCTCGGAATTAATCAAAGCAAAAAATTATATACTTATTATTTGGGTTCATCTCTCGGTGAGGGGGATCAACTTAACAGACTTAAACCGCAATTTCTTGAATATTCTGCTTATGGAGTAAAAGGAATAACCGATCCCGCGATAAAAGCAGTTCATTCGGATGGCAATAGAAGTACCGATCTTTATTATGTATCGCATGAAGTTAAGCAGATAGATAAAAACATTACCGAATATATTTTCACTTTGATAGATGGTGTATATCCCTTTGAAGTGAAGCTCCACTATAAAGCATACTTCAATGAAAATATTATTGAAGCATATACCGAAATAACCAATAACGAAGAGAGCCCGGTGAAGCTGCAAAATTTTGCTTCTTCACAAATCAGTTTTAATAAAAATGAATATTGGCTTACGAGTTTATACGGAGCATGGGGAAATGAGTTTCATTCCGAAGATAATCGTCTGCCCGTAGGCACTACTACTCTTGATTCACGTGTGGGTCATACCTCATCTCTTGCAAGTCCATCATTTATGATATCATTCGATAAGCGCGCAACGGAAACCGAGGGAGAAGTATTGATCGGTTCTATTGCGTGGAGCGGAAATTGGAAACTTAATTTCAATCAAAATAATGCAAAGAAACTTACCGTTACATCGGGAATAAATGATTTCGATACGGAATATTTATTGGAGCCGGGAAAAACATTTACAACTCCGAGATTTTATTTCAGCATTACTGATAAAGGGAAGGGAGAGGCATCGCGAATACTCCACCGATTTGCTCGCCGATATATTGTCCCGAATTCGGATCAAGTCCGTCCCGTAGTTTTGAATTCATGGGAGGCGGCTTATTTTGATTTCACTAATCCGAAACTTATGACGATGGTAGATGCGGCAGCGGAGATTGGAGTAGAGATGTTCGTACTTGATGACGGGTGGTTCGCAAAAAAATATCCGCGGAATAATGACCGTGCGGGTTTGGGAGATTGGGTAGTTAATACAGATAAGCTCGAAGGCGGTTTGCAGAAAATTATCGACTATACTAAATCAAAGGGTTTGAAATTCGGGCTTTGGATTGAAGCCGAAATGGTTAATCCAAAAAGCGAACTTTATGAAGCGCATCCCGATTGGGTGATCTCAGTTCCCGAAAGAGAACGAACACTCGGAAGAACTCAACTGATACTTGATTTTTCTAATCCTGAAGTTGTAGAAAATATATATAATCAGCTCGAAAAAATTCTTACCGAGAACAAAGGAATTGAATATATAAAATGGGATTATAATCGCTCTGTAACCGAACCCGGTTCGCCATATCTTTTGGTGGATAGACAAAGTGAATTTTGGGTTAGACAGATTGATGGATATTATAAACTTTTTGATATGCTAAGAGAAAAATTCCCTAATGTTCTTTGGCAGTCCTGTTCTTCAGGCGGAGGGAGAGTGGATTATGGCTCACTTAGCAGGGCAGGGGAATTTTGGACGAGCGATAATACCGATGCTAATCAAAGATTATTTATTCAATATGGTGCATCGTTATTTTATCCGGCGA
>CALDDL010000129.1 GCA_937936675.1 uncultured bacterium | reverse complement strand
CCGATATGATCAAGCATCATACATGCGCTCATAAACATCGCAATAGGATTAACGATAGATGGTTCTAATTTCTCATATTTAGGAGCAGAGCCGTGAGTGGGTTCGAATACCGCATAATCATCACCGATATTAGCGCTGCATGCGAATCCGAGTCCGCCTACTAAACCTGCGAAGCCATCGCTAATAATATCACCGAACATATTCTCGGCTACTATCACGCCGTAGTCTTCAGGGTTTTTGGTAAGCCACATCATCTGCGCATCGATATTGGTATCCCACATTGCTATATGAGGAAAATCTTTTGAAATCTTTTTAGCTTCTTGAACCATCATACCTGAAGTTTCTCTAAGTACGTTCGGCTTTTCGCAAACTGTTACATTCTTATATCCATATTTATCGGCATATTCGAAAGCTGCTCTAATAATTCTTTGAGCGGCATGTCGTGTAATAATGCGAGTAGATATAGCCATATCTTCACTCGGAACATCTTTGAAGAATTTCATTTTTGAGTGAGTTTCTAAAGCATCGCGTACATTTTTAGGAGGATTAGTCCATTCCACTCCGGCATAAAGTCCTTCGGTATTTTGTCTAAAGATTACAGAATCTACTAACGGTTCCTCGTAGCCGCCATCAGCGGATTTACGAATGAAGTTAAGAGGGTTACCTTTGAATGAGAGGCAGGGACGAATACAAATATCTAAATTAAAATGTTGTCTCAGACCAACGATAGGTGAGAAATAAACATATCCTTTATCTTTCAATTCTGGGGCTAATTCTTTTTCGGCTGCATCTTTTGGTTTACTTGTAATAGCACCGAAGAGAGCAATTTTGTGTTCTTTAATTAAATCGATTGTTCGTTGCGGAAGTGCATTACCTTCATTACACCAATAGTCCCAACCAATATCGCCCCATACATAATTTGCTTTAAAACCAGCTGCTTCTAATAATCTTATTGCTTCAGGAAGTACTACTTTACCGATTCCGTCTCCGGGAAGTGCTACAATTGTTCTCATGAAAGACCTCATTTTTTAGATTAGTAAATCAAAATTAGATATTAAAGTCAATTTTAGCAAGGTTAGAAGGCAGCTTCTATTTGAATGGTGAGATTATTATTTCGATTGCTCTTTTTAAGTGAAATCAGGTCAAATTCCTCACTTTTTAAGGAGTCTGAATACTTCAATCCCAACTTAAACCTATTAGTTATAGCGAACTTACTTAATAAGTAAATATGGATTCCTCGATCATAGGCGATAAAATTTGAAAAAATTCCATTTACATCTCTTTCATATAGGTAAATTCTTGAATCATAAGATGGAGTTGAGAAGAAACTTACTCTAAAATTAACCTGAACTTTCTTTGAAGGACGATATGAAATCTCTTCAAATAGATGAAAACCTTCCTCTTTACTCTGATTACAATCAACGGACACATAATCGAATCTTGTGGAGAGACTTAACTCCGAAAATAGTTGGAATATGTAATAGAGTTTTAATGAAATTCTTTTTGTTGAATTGAAGCTCTCTTTTTGTTTAAAGGAGATGCGGAGTTCCTCTTGTTTGCGAATTTTATATATAAGATTAATAAAATATTCTTTTCCGTTTTGGAAGAAATTAAAAAGGGAATCGGGTGAGCTTCTCTTGAAAATATCTACATAAGCATCCAATTGAAGAGATGAAAAAATTTCACTATTAATTCCGAAATAAAAGCCCGTTTCATTATTGGAGTTATCTCCTTCGGAAAATGCTCCTGAATAGCTGCTATAAAAATATTTGGGGAAATATCTAAATTTGCTATATAAGAAATTATTCCCCGAAAGTCGTAAGGTAATAGAATTCGAAAAAGCAGTTGAATTTAGATAAGCAACTTCACCTGAAATACCGATGCGATTATATTTGCTTTTATAAGAAAGTGAATAAAAATTTTGATTTTCTTGATTATAGAATAAAAGTCCTGCTTCGATTATATCCTTCTTAAAAAAGTTTAACATACCTCCATATAAAATTTCACTATTGATATTTTTCTTAGCGATTTCATTTTCTGTTCTATGAAGTCCGGTGGGAGTTTTGTATCCATCAAATTTTCGTTGAGAATAGAAAGGCGTAATATTAAATTCTCCGAATGAAATAGAGGATGCGCCACCATAAAGAAAATTAGTTTCATTGCTACCGATATATTGATTAAGATTATTTTTATTGTTCCTGATTCTAAAAATTTCATTTGATGATTTATAAGTTCTGAAAGGACTCCAAAGAATAAGTCCCTCTCCAAACTCAAGATTATAGCTTCCAAGAATTATTTTATTAATCGGATAAATATCTTTGATCATTAGGGAGAGATTGATGAAATCAAGATAATTATCTTCACCGGCATCCTTTTCGGTAACAATAGAGAGACGAGCTTTGCCAAAGTCAGCAATAAGACGATTATATAATTTATAATTATTTCCTTTATAATTTTCCGGTTTTTTAGGGAAGAATTGATTTTTGACTCTTGATTTGATTAAGAAATTTCCTTCTTGAAGATTATTCGGTATTGTATAAATAATATCAAAGAGATCATCGAAATAGTTTGATTCTAACTGATCGGTCTCAAAAAATATATCGGAAAAAAGAGAATCGGGGCGTGAGAGTGTGGAATCAAGTTGCGAAATTTTTGAAACAGTTTGAGTAATATTTGTATCAGTTCCTGATGGGGATAAGCAATTCCGCAAAAGTATAGAGCCACTCAGTCCAAGATCTGAATTACTATGAGTAAATGCTGAGTCCTTTCTTTGTGCAGATAAGAGTAAATTAAAAATAATAAAAATAAAAAATATTTTTGCGCCCGCCATTAATCAAAATTAATTGAGATTGATAAATTGTGAGTTAATTCAAAAACTTCATGGGTTAGAAGGGCATAATTTACAGAAAGAACACCTTGATTAATACCGATTCCGAAAGTAAAAGAAACGGGATCTGAAATATAACCGCATCGCACCGGAAGATAATTAAGAAGAAAATATTCGCAACCGATTCTGAATGCCTCTCGCTCGCTAAAATATTTACTTAATGCTGCGGATAATTTTAATTCATCAGAAAAAATATATGAAGTACCAAACCAATAACTTCTATCTAATTGATTATTGTATTGACCGTAAGATGAATTAGTAATGTTTTCAATACTTCCGCCAATTTTGATTTTTTTATTAAATGAATATAATGCTCCAAGATTGAAAGATATTATTCCGCTATTACCGTAACTTGCGATCGATATTGAGTTATAAATTAATGAAGCCCCTATCGAAAAATCGTTAAAAATATTTCTTCCATAAGATATTAAAAATTTCTTTTCAGAATAGAGTTCAAATCCATAATCGCTATAACCGACTGCGAAACTACCAAAATCGGAAGGGAAGTTAATTGCTGCATGGAATGTAGAAAGTTCTTTTATCCCGAATGGAGCAGGCGTATAACTTATTCCGGATTGAATAATTTTATTTTCTGAGAGTGATGCCGGATTACTAAAAAGTGAAAAAGAGGTAAAAGAAGTCCGAGATGAGGAATAGCCCATCGAATTAAACTCTGCGCCGGCATACGATTGACCGAAACATTTTATGCTTACTAAGAGTAGAAATATTATATTAATAAAGAATTTCATCGGAAATTCTCAATTTTGATTGTTAAATTTAGCTCAATTAGATATCTTTATCCAATAATTCCTAAGAGATATATATGAAAAAATTCTTATCCATAATTATTGTACTTTTTCTTGCTTCATCTTTGAGGGCACAAGAACTTGATGTAATTGTAACAGTCAATTACGAACAATTACAAACAGTTGCTAAAGAGAAATTAGAAAAATTTCAACAGCAAGTGCAAGATTATTTCAATAGCAATAAATTCACCAATGGCAATTGGGAAGGTGAAAAAATAAAATGTACTTTCAATGTTTTTTTTACTTCTTCAGATAACTCAACAAGATATTCCGGGCAGGTGGTAATAACAAGTCAAAGACCGATTGAGAATATGCAAAACCATTCATTAATGCTTAATATACTCGATAATCAATGGTCATTTAAGTATGAAAAAAATCAAGCGATGTATTTCAATCAAGCAGAATTTGACGGGCTTACAAGCTTCTTAGATTTTTATGCGCTTTTAATAATTGGATTTGATATGGATTCATATTATCCAAACGGTGGGACAGACTATTTTAATAAAGCATCTGATTTAGCGGTCAGAGGCGCATCGAGCCAATTTTCTGAAGGATGGCAGAGTACTAGCGCCACGTATAATCGCCGTATTCTGATGGATAATCTTCGTAATGCAAAATATCAACAGTTCAGACAAGATTATTTTGATTATCATTATAACGGAATAGACCTATTCAATAATCCTCAGACACGAAAAGAAGCATTAACTAATATTGCTAAATTGGTTTTAAATTTAGAAAAAGCGAAAGATGCAATTGATCCGAGAAGTGTATTAATGAAAGTATTTTTTGATGCAAAGAGCGGAGAATTAGCTGATTATTTGAAATCATATTGGGACAAGTCAATATTCGATATACTAAAGAAGATTGACCCGCCCCATCTTTCAAAATATGAAGAATCGGCAAAAGAAGCCGGTGCTATCGAATAGGCGTAATTGAAATAATTTTATCCTCCTGATCGATATTATTAACGGTATCCATTCCGGAGATGACTTTCCCGAAAAGTGAATATTTGCCGTTAAGGTGCGGGTAGTAGCTATGCATAATAAACCATTGAGAGCCTTCGGTATCTTTTCCTGCGCTAGCCATTCCGATCATTCCTGCTTTATAAGGTAGGGTGGAAGTCTCGGAGATAATATCATAGCCAGGTCCACGCCAACCAGTCCCGCTGGGGTCTCCTGTCTGTATAACAAAATTCGGTACTACTCGATGGAAGATTACATTATCAAAAAATTTCTCTTTTACTAAATTCGTAAAACTTCCGACAGTAATCGGTGCAATATCCGGCATAAGTTCAATTTTAATCTCACCCTTATTTGTCTTTACTAAAAATTGTTTTACTAAAAAACTATTTTTTAATAAATCATTAAAAAGAGGATTATCTTTTTTAACTGTCTTTATTCCCATTTGAGAATCGGCATAATTCTTTATCGATGTTACATTAGATTTAGATAATTCTTTTAGCACCATTTCTTGAAATTCTTTTCCGAATTTAGAAGAAAGCCCGCCTAAGGATGTGATACTTTCATAATAATCACTATTATTTTTGTATCTCTTAATCTGATCTAATATTATTACTTTTATTTCATTGGAAAAATTATCTAAATAAGTAGAATCAATACCATCGGCGATTATTGAAATTATGGAAGGAAATTTGCTCCCTAGTAATGCGAATAATTTATCTCTATATTCGATAGAATCCGAAAGTTCTTTTTGAAGATTTAAAAATGCTTGAGCACTATTCATTACGTCTTTTTCATTCTCTTTCGATATATTTTTAGAAAGAAAATTATAATTATATTGAGGAGAAGTCTTTACTTCCTCCAGAACGCGAACAATATAATTTTCATTGACTGAATTGGAATATTCATTAATATAATTATAGGCATTCTCTTTATCTAGCTTGCAAAGGGAGATAAAAAGTTCACCTTTAGCATTAACGGTCAAATCTTTCTTCAAATAATAGTTAATTCCATTAAGCAGAAGTCCCATACCTAAAGAAGTAGTTTTTATATTTCGTACAGAAATTGCAGTCTGACGTGAAACATTAGGATTTTTATCAAAGAGTAATTTAAGTATTGGCTTGAAGCTCTCAAGTGATAAGTCAGGTAAATTAGAAAGACCTTTTGCGGCTTCGGCTCTCAATCTCCAATCATCATTATATAAATAGGATAGTAGTACTTTTTCTTTTTCTTGAATATCGATTTTAGGTATGAGTTTAATAGTACTAATTACTATTTCATCATCCTTCGATTGTAGAAGATGTTTATAATTAAATTGAGCTTCCGTTATTCCGGTAGGTGTTTTTCTAAAAAGAGTAAAAAGTGCTTCTTCAATATCATTATTATCTTCAGATTCGTTAATGATTCTAAGAAGTATCAAAGCTTCTCTACCTTCTAAAGAAAAATTACGTAATTGAAAATTAAGTATTCCCATAGCAGATTTCATTGCGAATGGTTTATACTTTTCCGTCATAACAATTAATTTCAAAAAGTCGGATTGATTACCGGTCTTACCGATTGCTTCAATAATTTCTCGGAACGAATTTGCGTTTGCATTAATTTGAAGTTCACTAAAGAGCAGTTCAATACTGCCCCTGCAATTTGAAATACCGCCTAGAGCGAATGCGGCTTCTTTGCCATATTTAGAAAAATCAATTTTCTTTATATCATCTACAAAAGTAGAATCATTAGAATGATATATGGCAATTAAAGCAGCTTTTACATCACTTTCGTTATTGCTCGATAAATATTTTGAAATTATTTCTTTATCGAATGAACGATTAGCAGCAGTTAAGATAAGATCACTATTATTCTTATTAAACTGAGCGAATAAATTAGCAGATATAAACAATAATATTAAAAATAATTTTTTCATTTTAGCTCACAGTCATATACTCTATAACGTTTATAAACCACACCTTTCATAGCAATAGCACCTCTGACCATCATATCATTATCTTCAAGAATCCAACTAGCTTCACCACGATGTATATTAAGTTTGGCGGCTCTTTCCATTGCTTCCATATAGAATACGGCATCAAGCCCTTTTCTTTGAAACTCGGGGATTATTCCGAGAGTAATAACTCTGCTCCAAGTAATTTTCTTTTTCATTGTAAAAAGTTTTATCCAATTAAATGGTAATAGTTTTCCATTCATGTGTTTGAAAATTTGATTATAATCGGGCATTACCAATGCGAAGCCAATCAATTGTCCTTTGACTTCACCGAAATAAACGAGTGATGGTTCTACCAATGGTTTTAGGTCTTTAGCCATTGCATCGATTTCAGCTTCGGTCATTGGAACAAATCCCCAGTTAGGAGCCCACGCTTTATTATATATATATTTTACTTTCTCTAAATCTTTATCAAATTCTTTTGGATTCATCTGGAATATTTTTAGACCTGCTCTTTCTTTTGCGAGTTCAGCCACACGCTTCACTTTATCTGCTTTCTTTAATTCTTCTGCTTCTATATTAAAAGCTAGAAGATCCTTAGCTTTTTTAAATCCATAATTATCGACAAGTTCTAAATAGTAGGGAGGATTATAAGGCATTAATATTCTCGGGTCATCATCGAAACCTTCCACGAGCATTGCCCATTCATCGTTAGATGATGGATTTGCCGGACCGCGCATTACATCAAGATCTTTGCTTAGAAGCCAATTTTTTGCCGTATCGAATAATTTATTAGCGACTGCTTGATCGTTTATAGATTCAAAGAATCCGAAGAAGCCAACTTTATCATTGTGATATTGATTATGAAGATCATTTTTAATTGCCGAGATTCTGCCTACAATTTTATTATCACGCCAAGCAAGAAAATTTTCCATCTCGGCATGTTCAAAAAACGGATTTTTCTTTTTATCGAGGATATGTTTTTTATCATATAAAAGAGGTGGAACCCAATGAGGATAGTCTTTATAAATTTCCCATTGGAATTTTAAGAATTTATTAAGATCAGATTTTGATTGTACGGTGGTAATAGTAATTTCACTCATAATGATATCCTCAAATAAAAAAAGCATACCCGAATAGATTCAAGTATGCTCTATAAAAAATAATTAGTTCAATTTATATAAGACCTAAATTTTTCCCAACTTTTGTAAAAGTCTCAATGATTTTCTCTAAATGTTCTTTTTCGTGAGTAGCCATATAGCTAGTTCTCATCATTTGGCGACCTTGAGGAACACCGGGAGAGATAAATACATTTACAAAAACTCCTGCATCATATAAAGCTCTCCACATTTGGAATGCGATTGAATCATCTCCGACAATAACAGGTACGATAGCAGTTCTTCCATCTATAATTTTAAATCCGGCTTCGGATAGACCTTTTCTTACAAAATTTGCATTACTAGCTAAACGAGCAACGCGTTCAGGTTCTTGTTCTAAAATATTTAAAGCGGCTAGTGCAGCGGCTACTGATGCCGGAGTAGGTGATGCGCTGAATATCAATGCAGACGAATGATGTTTGAGGTAATCAATTACTTTTGCTTTGCCTGTAACGAATCCGCCAAGAGATGCAAAAGTTTTACTGAAAGTACCCATAGTCATATCAACATCGTTTTCGAGATTAAATTCACTAGCTGTACCTCTACCGCCTTTACCAATTACACCCACGGAATGAGCATCATCTATTAAGGTACGAGCATTATATTTTTTAGCTAATTCAACTAATTTAGGAAGATGAACAATTTCGCCGCCTGTGCTGAAAACACCATCACTGATTAAAAGTTTTGGTGCTTCAAGAGGAAGTTTAGCCAAAACTCTTTCAAGATCATTCATGTCATTATGGTGATATCTTACAACTTCAATTGAACCGCCTTTAGCCATCATATTACCGGCTACTATGCAGGCATGATTATCTCTATCAGAAACAACATATTCACCGCGACCGACTAATGTAGGAATAACGCCTTGTGCTGTTTGGTATCCGGTACTATATAAAAGAACAGCTTCGGTACCAAAAAATTTTGCTAATCTGTGTTCCAATTCTATATGTAAATCAAGAGTTCCGGTTAAGTATCTACTTCCCGAGCAGCCGGTGCCATATTTTTTTACTGCATCAATAGCTGCTTCTTTTACTTTTGGATGTGAAGTAAGTCCCAAATAGTTATTAGAACCAGCCATTATAATTTTACGTCCTTCAATTTGAACTACGGGACCTTCATTCTCTTCAATTGCCCTGAAGTAGGGGTAAACGCCCATTGCCTTGATATCGTCAGCTCTGGTAAAATCGTAACATTTTTTGAATAAATCCAAAATTATCCTCCGGGATGTTAACTATGGTTGTCTTTTTTTTATTATCTTATTATTTGTCAAAAATAACTGTTTAATTTATTAAAAAAGCGTATAAAATCAAACTAATATGGAAATGGAAAATAAGAAATTGAAATCAGTAGTAACTGGAGCTTCAGGATTTGTCGGCAGTCATTTAGTCGATTTACTTATAGAGAAGGGGCACGAAGTTGTATGTTTATTAAGAAAGAGTTCATCAAGAAGATGGCTTGAAGGGAAGCCGGTTCAAATTGTTGATGCCGGTTTATTTGATTATGATGCTCTAAAGGAAGTTTTAAAAGATGCGGATTATTTATTCCATGTAGCCGGAGTAGTAAAATCAAAATCCGATGAAGGATATACAAGGGGGAACGTAGAGACAACAAAATCACTTCTGGAAGTAGTAGCTAAGAATAATCGCAACATAAAAAAAATAGTGATAGTAAGTTCTCAAACAGCAGGCGGTCCATCCTTATCGGAAAAGGCAAGGATAGAATCTGATTTAGCTTCACCGATAACACGATATGGAAAGAGCAAACTCGAACAGGAAAAATTAGCTCAATCATATATGGATATTTTACCGATAACGATTGTTCGTCCACCGGCTGTATATGGGGAGCGGGATACTGAGATATATCTTGTATTTAAAACCTATAAAAGCGGATTGATGACTTTAGTAGGGTTCGACAAAAAGAAACTAAGTCTAGTGTATGTAAAGGATTTAGTAAATGGAATTTATCTTGCGGCAGTTTCAGAAAATTCTAAAGGTGAAACTTATTATATAGGACCGGAAGAATATTATGATTGGGATATAGTAAGCGAGGCAATTAAGAAAGCATTTGGTAAAAGCGCACTAAAACTAAGGATACCTCATTCGATAGTCTATGTGGTGGCATATATTGCTCAATTCTTTTCGATGTTTAGTAAGAACGCTGCTACATTCAATATAGAAAAAGCTAGAGATTTTGTACAGAGATATTGGACTTGCGATGTATCAAAAGCTAAGGAGCAATTAGGATATAAACAGCAATATACACTTCAGGAAGGAATGGATAGAACTATTGCATGGTACAAAGAAAATAAGTGGCTTTAATTATTTTTAGCACCTTCTTTAACCCAAGTTCTGATTCCTGCAATTTGATTTGAGGTTAAACCCCAATATCCGAGGGGAGGCATAGGGTCAACGTAATTACCTTCAATAGCCCAGATAAGTTTACTATTATCGGGCAATCCCGGGGCTACGACTAGATAGTCTGAAGTAGCATTTATATGAGAAGTAAAACTTAATCCGGCTGCTCTTACCTGGTCATCATGACAGCCCGCATTAGCGCATTTAGCGGTGAAAACAGGTTGAATATATTGATTATAACTAACATTTGAAGAGGGAATCATTTTATTATCCAATTCAAATACATTTATAGTATCATCGCAGCTCGTACTGACAATTAGTGCGAATCCCACGATAAATGCTAAATTAATAATCTTCGTTTTTATTTTTATTTGTTTCATAATTGCAATAAAGTGAAAATGTTATTAAAAAAGATAATAAATATTTTTGATTAATAGAGGGGGATAATTTATCTCTTAGTCTCAAACAAAAATATTTTATATTTTTAAAAATAAGATGGGATAAGATAATTGAAAATAAAAAATAAATATTCTCACAGGCTTCAATTAGCGAGCAGAAGAAATACGGTATTAATTTCCCGCCTGGTAATAATATTACTTTCTTTAATATTAATAAACTCTTGGTTATTTAAATATATTATGGAATCGGAGAATCATTATTATTCTTGGATTACAAGTTTTTATTGGACCATTTCAAATATGTCAACGCTTGGATTAGGGGATATAACATTTGAAAGTGATCTTGGTAGATTCTTTAATATAGTTGCATCGCTTTCCGGTTTGGTTTATATCTTTGTATTATTCCCATACACATTCGTAAAATTATTTCAATCGACTGAAAGAATTCATCGAGACTTAAGAGATACAATTTCGGATCATATCATATTAGCTCACTTTGATCATATTTCCTCTTCATTAATAAAAAAACTAAAGCAATATAGAATAGCTTATGTATTAGTTGTGCCTGAACTTAAACAGGCTTCTGAATTAATGGATATGGGTTTTAATGTTGTTTCAAGTGAAATGGATGATCAAGAGACTTTTGAAAAAGTTAATATTAATAAATCACTTGGAGTTGTATTAACGGGGAATCATTTTTCGAATACATCGATTACTTATGCGGTGAGGCAGAAGTCGAATATTATTCCGATTGTATCGACAGCCGATTCAGAGAGCGCAAGCGAGGTATTATATTTAGCAGGTGCATCGAATGTAATAAGACCGGGAGAGATGTTAGGACGATTATTAGCAAGAAGAATCACGGCTGGGAATGCGCTTGCTCATAATATCGGTGAATTTGGTCAGCTTAAAATTGCCGAGGCAACAGTAAAAGGAACGCCGCTTGTAAATAAAACATTGTCTTCATCAAAACTAAGAGAATTATCGGGAGTGTCGGTTGTAGGCATTTGGGAAAAGGGAAGTTTTTCCACTGTTAATGCCAATACTATTATTTCGGAGCGTTCTGTACTAGTACTAGCCGGATCACAGGATCAGATAGATCAATACAATGAAATATTTTGTATCTATAATATTTCTGTCGGAGAAGTGATAATAATTGGCGGTGGTGTTGTAGGTAAAACACTTGGAAAAACATTAGAAGAAAAAGAGATTAGTTATAAAATTATAGAGAAAAATCCCGATAAAGCAATTTCGGATAAATATTTAGTCGGTGATGCATCTGATAAGGAATTTTTAATTAGTTCAGGAATCATGACATCTCCTGCAGTAGCTATTACCACCGAGGATGATAACGTAAATATTTTTCTTACCACATTAATAAGAAATCTACGCCCTGATATTCAAATAATAAGCAGGAGTAATCTAGATAGGGCAGTCGAGCATCTATATTATGCCGGATGTGATTTTGTTATCTCGCTTTCATCGATGGGCGCAAATAGTATTTTCAATCTTCTAAAGAAAGGGAATATATTAATGATTGCCGAGGGAGTGGATATATTCAAAGTAGATTCTCCAAAAAAATTAATCGGTAAAACAATTATGAGTTCTACGGTAAGAGAGAAAACGGGATGCAGTATAGTAGCGATAACTTCGGGAGACGAAATAAAAATTAATCCCGAACCAACTTCGGTGATTGAAAAAGGAAAATCGATAGTGCTAATAGGGAATGCAGAAGCCGAAACTAAGTTTTTTAATCAGTTCTCTGACTAAAGAGGAAATTAGTAAATATCTTTAATGTTATAATCTCTTAGTTCAGGATTCTCGATACATTTTAATATTTCCAAAGAGTGGTCTAGAAGGAAACTAGATTTTATACAACTCAATTGCTGACGATTAAGTTCTTCGACAAAATATCCGCAAATGGTTTCAATGATTTCCGATTTTCGATTAAAATAATCGATTGGATTTGTAATCAGTATAGTTAATGAAAGTTTTTTAATGAGTTCATATAATTTTTGTCCTAAAACCGGAAGAGAATATAAAGAGCGGTGCATCCATTTGTAATAGGGCATATAGCGCCAATTAATTAGAAAGGCAAGTGAAATAGAAGCTTCAATAAATTTCGATTCGGCAAGATTAACAGCTACGATATCATTGCGATAAACGGAGCGCATAAAATTATATTGCCCTGCTCGAGAGATTATAAAACACCTATCGGCAATTTTTTTTAGTCGAACATCATGAGGATAGAAATTCAATAGCTCATTTCTGAAATGGGTAAATTCACCAAATTCATCATGAAAAATTTTACCGTTTGTGCAGGCAGCAAGCTCTGATTCACGTATCTCAATCCATTCTTCCCATTCAGAAGGCAGTTCATGCGATCCAATAAATCTTTGATAAAAAGATTTAGTTTCAAAAACTCCCACTCTTTTTTTTGAAACATCACTTCGTTTACGAAATGAAAGACCTGCAAATTCATTAGGGAGTGAATCATAAGCAAGTTGTAGTTCTTTTCCGATATCCGCATAATCTTGTTCATTAAGCCAGATGGAAAAAGCAGGACCCCAATCATGATCCATTGATAATTCATCATCGAATCCGAAGCATTCAGAGCCCTCGCCCACTAGACCTATTGCCATTCTATTAAGATAGTCAGGAAAATTTTTTTCTATCATAGGTTTACCGTAGAACTTATAATACCGTTCTGATAGAAGTAAGCCGTTCATCAACAGCCTTTATTAATATTATTATTCCAAAATTCTTTTTGTTTTTCTTTAGATTCTTTATCAGCCAAAGATTTATAACCCATCTTAACGAAAAGATTATTATATCTTTCTTCCACAAGATTTTTCCCGGCATCTAATGAATTATTTACTAAAGCAGCATATTGCGAAAGAGTGTCTTCGGAATAAGTTTCTAATTCACATTTAAGATAATTAGTGAAATTACTTTCTGAATTATTCGGATTAGTAGGGAAAGTCAACGGGTATTTTTGAGAAACTTCTTTCATCCATATCTGTTCAGCATACGCTATCTTTTCAATATCAGATGATTCAGCTATATGGGGTATAATGCCTTCCATACGTCCATATTTTTCAGTCATTAAATTTCTTTCATCTTCTTTAGCTTGTTTTAAGTTTTCGAAGAAAGATTTTAATAATTTTTCATCAAATGCAGAATAGCTCATCCATCTCATCAGCTGAAAAGTTTTTCTATCTTCCTGGCATCTATTCGGTTCAGAGGCATTAACACTGCTGAACATTTCCCATTCGATTTGAATAATATCTTTTATCAAACTTTCTTTTTCATTATTTATAGTTTCCACTACATTACCTCATATTTTGAATAGAAATTCGATTCTTGCCCAATTATAGTCGCTTGCACCATTGAAATAGAAATTACCCGGATTAAAATATTCCCAAAGAATATGACCGGTTACGTATTCGTTAATAACATAATTCAATTTAGCTATAACAAGATCGCCTCTAGAGGTTCCTGTTCCACCCGGGAAGGCAGTAGCAAGCGGTTTTTGCGGAGCCATTAAATGATGATAATCTAAACAAAAATTAAATTCTTTAGAGAAGACAAATTTAGCACTTCCATAAATCGATGCTAAATTACTCCAATAAGCTACTCGTCCGCCAAATTCTTTAATCTGTGTGTAGATATAAGATTCACTCCATTTAGGCCAGCGGCTAAAAAGTGGGTCCCAACCTTCATTTTCGGTGGTAGTAGGATCATCCCCACTCAAAAAGATTGCGCCTAAGGTTAATGTTTTAGGTGTATAAATCTTCTCCCAATTTGTAGTATAATCAAGATGAGCATATCCGCCGAAAGCTGAACGATCAAACTTTCCATAATCACCAAATTGATAGCCGGCTTCGCCGGTTAAGGAGAGTGATTTATCTAAAGGTACTTGAACTCTTGCGCCTACTGTATGAATGTTTGATTCGAATTGAGTAGGTTTCTCGGTACCAATTTTTTTGAAGATATAATATGTTTGGAGATTCAGCGATTCAAAATTAGTAGTTAAATAACCGCCTATCCCGGTTTCAGGTTGTTCTACTAATGCTTGTTCAAAATCATTTATTCTTGGAAGAATATCATCCTTTACGGGTTGATAAGTAGCGAATAGAGTAATTTTATTTGTTTGACTAATATTAATATCAGCTCTTGCTCCATTAAAATAGATAGAACGAGAACCATCTAACGGATGTCCATCCATTACAACAAAACCTTCTCCGAGCATTATATTTTGTCTTCCGAGAGTAATTGAACCGTAAGTATCTTTATATTTTACGTAAAAATTATCAAAGAATATTTCATTCCAATCAAACACTTTATCGCCCGGAACGAAATAATAACGAAATTCGTTAGTAAATTTTAATGCAACTTCAAAATTTTTATTAGGAAGCCATTCACCCATTAAACTTGTTCTTGTTCTATTAAATGTATTACCGGCTTTAGCTGCATCTGATAAAGTAATAGCGTTATCCCATGTAACCAATCGAAATCGCTCAATAAAACTAAATCTAAAATCTGATTTTTCTTCTTGGGCTATTAATAAATTATTTGTCGAAAAAACGATAATTAATAATAATAGTATTTTATATATCATTTTCATTTTTTGTATTCCTTATTAAACAGCATATACACCGATAAGCATTTTATAATTAATGCAAATCGGGGAATTAATTATTTTTAAAAAGGTGTTTCATAACCAACAAAGCAAACCAATCCTTCATCTTCAATTAATTTTTTAATATTATCCATACTTTCTTTTGTAGGAGCTTTTTGGTCAGCAAATTTATATACTAAACCCAATTGTCGATATTTCGATTCACCAAGGCGATGGAAGGGAAGTATATTAATTACTTCCAAGCCGATACTTTTGACAAATTTTGCAGTTGCAATAATATTTTCATCTGAATCATTAAGTCCTGGTATTACCGGTATTCTGGGAACAATAAAGCCGTTCCAATCTTCTTTAGTTGCAAGAGTTTCGATATTTTTTAGTATTAATTTATTATCGACTCCGGTTAGTTCTTTATGTTTATCAGGGTCCATATGTTTAATATCCGTAAAAACCCATTCGATATAATCCATAGCTTCCATAAAGTAGTTGGTAGAAATACAAGAAGTAGTTTCTACTGCAACATGTATATAAACTTTTTTACATTCCTTGAGAATGGCGAGCATAAAATTCTTTTGCATCAATGGCTCACCGCCGCTGAAAGTAACTCCACCTTTGCTACCCCAGAATTGACGATCTCTTTTGAAAATTTTCATCATCTCATCAACAGTATAATATCGTCCGCTTAAATCGGTCGATTCTTGGAGGCATGCGCCGACACATTCGAGTGTTTCGCAATGGTCGCATTTATTTCTATCATGAACTATCTTCCCATCCTCTACTGTTATCGCACCATAGGGGCATGCTTGGATACATCTGCCACATTTAACGCATTTCGATTCTTTAAATAGCATAACTTGGTGATGGAACAATCCTTCGGGATTACAACACCAGACACAATTTAATGGGCATCCGCTCAAAAAGACTGTAGTCCTGGTTCCGGGTCCATCATGAACTGAATGTCCCTGAACATCAAAAACTAATCCTTTTAATTCTTCCTTTAGGGGAGGAGCTTGAACGACATCTGATTCACGTTTAACTTTTCCATTTTCCATTTCGTCTCCTTAACAAAAGCCAACGGTTTTACAACTCTGAATAAAAACCAATCTGCTTGAATTTGTAAACTTTCTAATTATAAATAAATCCCTCACCGATTAATCAGGAGAGGGATTTAAAGAATATTATTATTTTGATGCTGAGATTACGGGGGATACATATTCTGATTCTATCGGTTCTTTTGTTTTAACGGCAAGAGGTAGAGTAGATGCTAATAAAATAGAAACTACAAATGATCCTAATGCGTAATAAATAGAATAAGTATAACTACCTGTAAAATCTTTCAACCAGCCACCGATGAACGATCCTAAGAATGGTCCGATACCCATTACAATTAATGTAGCGAGTCCCCAAATCTTACCTAATGTTTTACGTCCATAGATAGCTCCTGTATAACCTACAACACCGCCGGGAACGATTGCCCAATAGATAGCGAAAATAACGCATGCAACATAAGCCCAAACCATACCTGCAGCTGATGCAAGTAAAAATGCGCAAGCAATCACGCCTGTTAAAGGACCAATGATCAACATTATTTTTCTTCCTTTAGCTTCGTGCCCGACATTTTGAACTACTTTATCTGCGACAATTCCAAGAATAGGCATACTAAAGATGCCCACTAAACCGATAATTGCATAAACGTTAATTGCAGTATCTCTTGTCCACCCCAAATCAGCAGTCCAATAACTAACAACTTGAGTCCAAATTAAGAATTCACCCATCATAGAAGTTAGGAACGTTAAAATTGCAGCCCAAATAGCATATTGTGAATAAGCTTCTTTTGTAGTCCAATTATATTCAGCTTTAGCTGTTCCCCCTTTAGGTGTTGGTAATTCACCGAAAGCTTTTATTCCATAATTTTCAGGTGATTTTTTAGCAAGAATTACCGCTAAAATTAAAGCAATAAACATAATAACAGATAGAAGCACCATTGCACCTCTCCAAGCATCAACTTCGCCGCCCGCAAGAGCACCTTTAGTTACGTAAGCTAATAAAAACTGTGCCATAGGAGCACCTGCAAATGCAATTCCCCACATAGTGGCATAAGATTTACCTACATACCATTTACGAACTGAAACTGTTGAAGTAACCCAAAGCATACCGGTAGCCACTCCGGCTATAAGTCCAAATGTAAATAGATAAGCGAGATGAGAATGAACCATACTTGTGAGCCAAAAACCTAGAGCACCGAAAACTGCGGCAACTGTATAAACAGGTTTAGTACCCCATTTATCAAGTATCATTCCGGCAAAGAAAGCTGTAATAGCATAAAACACCATCATAAGCGAATAACCTAAAGTAACCTGAGCTTGAGACCAACCTAATTCAACGCTCATAGGACCTTTAAGAATAGCAAAAGTGGCACGATATCCGAACAAGCAGAAAACTGCAAGCCAAGATGCAGCCACTACGGACCAGCCGTATTTTTTTGCTTTACTGTCTTCCATATTTTTATCCTTTCTAAATAATAAAGAAACATATATTTATGAATTAAATAAAACAAGGGGTGCATCAGCACCCCTTAAGAGCAAATCAATTAATTGATCTGTTTGTACATCCCGCACGTAACAGAATCCATATCACCATAAGCGAAGAATTTAGGATCGCTCATTGAAGCTTCACATTCGCCATTGAATTCATTTTCTTCTTTATAGTTCTGGCAGAATTTACATTTAGGTCTTAATTCGTAATTCTCAGGTGCTACATTATCAGCCATAACGATTTTACCTGTTAAAAGGTCAACACCTTTAGTAACATCAATTGGTGAATAATTACGAGTGTCTTTATAAATTAGATTTTTCATTATTTTATACTCCTTCGTATTCTGTTCTTGAAATAAGTTCGTCTTGTACTGATTTACCGATTTCCACCCAGTACTGAGTAAAACCTGCAACACGTACCATTAGATCGCGGTAGTTCTTAGGATTTAACTGAGCATCTTTCAATACTTTAGAATCAACAATATTATATTGAACGTGAAATCCGCCTTTTCTCATATAAGCTCTTGTAAGATCAAGAAGTTTTCTTGAACCTTCAATACCTCTAACGGCAGTCGGGTGAATCTTAATATTCAATTGTGAGTTCTGTGATTTTGAATGATCCCAAATTGTAGCTGAGTTTAATAGTGCATAAGGACCATTTCTGTCTGTACCCGGATAAGCTGACATTGAAGCATCAGCAAAAGTGGTACCTGAAAGACGACCGTCAGGAGTAGCCAATGTAGCCGAACCCATGGCGCCGTGAGTGGAAACTGAAATTTGGCAAGGATACATTTTGAGTCCATAAAGTGATTCGTATCTTGATGAATCTTCGCAGAAGAAGTTTTCCCATTGAAGTAAAATTTCATCTGCATATTTATCATCATTACCATATTTAGGAGCTTGGAGAGTCTTAAAGTGTAGTTCTTCCCATTTACCTGCACTGTCATCACGTTTTTCTTGATCAGCTAATGAGAATGAGTTTACTTCGCGTGCATCTTTGAATCCGAAATTATCTTTAATAGCTTCTTTTAATTTAGCTAATGTAACGACTTTATCATCGTAAACTAATTTTTTAAGAGCAGCTAAAGAATTAACCAAGGTTATAGTACCGGCACTTTCAATATTGAATGTACCATTGTATCTATAACCTAATTCATTAATTAAGTGACCATTATCTAAGCAATCAGGTTTTAGTAAAGAATTAATAACAGCCATATTATTTTTACGCCAGATATCATGTTGGATATTATTAGTCCAAGCTAATACTTCAACGCTCTTCTGCCAATATTTCGTGAATTGATCCCAAACTTCATCATAAGTAGTAAGTTTTCTGTTATGAGGTTCATATACTTTTTCATTTGTTCTTGGATCGATTCCGTTAAATAAAGTCAATTCTAATACTTTCGGCATGGAGATAAAGTGAACACCAACGCTGGTAGGTTGACCTGCACCGCCCGGAATAAAATATTCTTTACCATTAAGGTGAAGAGGTTTCCAAGCGCAAGGAGATGTTTCGAGGCATCCACCGATAGCCCAAGCACGAGCGTCTTCAAGGTTCATACCTTCCGGACCATATTGTTTCATTAAGAATTCTTGTGCAATTGGTGAGTTCATGAATGCAGGATAACCGGCACCACTCTTAATTACGTCCATTGCTAACATTAAGAAATCTTCAGGAATTTTTTCGTCATAAAGAAGTGCGATAGTTGATTGTGGCATTGCATTTCTAACTGCTGCTTCTAATATCAAATATTCTAAGCGATTAACAGCCGATTGACCAAATCTATCAACACCACCGATAGAAACTGTATTGAATGTATTACCGGAAAGAACACCGCCTACAACACCTGTGGAAGCGAAACAATCGATAGATGTTTTTACTAATCTATCAAGTTCCAGTAATTCAATTACTTCATCTTCAGTAATTCTGCCTGCTTCGATATCTTGTTCGAAGTATGGATATAAAATCTGTCCGATTCTACCTGGAGACATACCTGAGATAGCATCTTCATTAAGAACAGCTAAGTGGATAGTTTCAATCATTTGAAGAGCTTCGATAAATGTTCTTGGAGGATTATGTTCGATCCAATCTAATCTATCTGCAATCTCTTTATATTCTTTTTTCTGTATTTTATCTGTGGTAAGTTTTTCTAATCTGCGAGCTTCTTTAGAGTAGTTAGCAATCCAATTCTGAACGCCTTGAAGAGCAATAATAACAGCTTCATAGTTATAAAGACGGTTCATGCCAACCATTCCGTCACCGTCAGCTTTACCCGCAACTTCAGCTTTCAATTCGGTAGCCATTTTAATTATGCCATCGAATCCATATTCTAATGGGTAATAATAGTTAATAACTTCACGACCTTGAGGAAGAGTGAAACCTGAATCGAACATACAAACGATGCTTCTCATGATCTGTTCTTTTACAGGATATTCAGGAACCATTTTCTCATATTTATTACCTAAATCATCGACTGATTTTCCGGCCCACATTTTAGCTAATTTTAATAGAGCAGGAACTTCTTCTTGACGCATTCCGAATTTGCCGGCAATAGAGATAACTCTACCAAAACTTTTAGTAACGTTACCGCCGCCTTGACCGAATTTTGAATGTTCATCAACGGAGGCAGAACCTCTCTTAAGAGCTTCTTGATAAAAATCATCTTCGTGAGCCATATAGAAGCCTTCTGATAACCAAGGCATAGGGAACGAGCCGCGGAAAAAAGAAGCTTTGCGCATAACCAATAATTCGCCAGGGAAGATAACAGGTGTTAAATGAGAAAATGCTGTTCTTAAAGCTTTTGCGCGTCTTACAACCGGAATCTCATTATCATGCATCATATATTCACGAGTGTACCAGTATGGAAATTCATTATTCGCTGAGGATAATGTATCCATAAAAATATCTTTCAACTTCTGAACTCTTGGATGAGGTGATTTTTTAATTTCACGCTCGGTTAGACCTTCGGGGGATTCTCCACCGTATTGAAGATCCATCGATATACCGGCATCATCCAAAACTTCTTTAAGTTTCTTAGCCATTATAACTTCTCCTTTGTTATTTAATTTAATTTTAATTCCGATAGAAACAAATCTATCTTGAATTTCACACTATTATACAGGAAGCATGCCAAGGTTCTAAGTTGTTATTTTATAATGAGTTAGAGATGTAAAATGTCCAAGTTTTAAAAAGTGTACATAATCATGACACCTAAAAATTGTTAAACTACGGTGTAGAAATCAATATAAAATGCTTTATTGGAGTAAAATCATTGTATATCACACTAATTATTTCATTATTCATATTTATAAAAATATTGTCTATATTCGTAACAGTGTTACATACATAGACAAACGAGGTAAATTCATGACAAATGCAAATTACAGTAGTCTCGAAAACTTATCTGAAAATAAAGTATTTCTTCAAACAATACTTGATCTATCCATTAAGGGATTAATGGTTATCGATTGCGAGGGGAAAATAATCTTTATAAATAAGAGTTTTGAAGAGATACATAATGTTTCGCATGATGAAGTAATAGGGAAACATGTAACGGAGATAATCGAAAACACAAGAATGCATTTAGTAGCAAAAACGGGTATCCCGGAAAAAGATGTCGTTCAACATATACATGGTCATGAATATGTAGTTTCAAGACTTCCAATAATGGAAAATGGGAAATGTCTTGGAGTAATCGGGCTAATTAGATTTGAATATACGGATGAATTAAAAAACGCATATAAGCAGGTGGAGAAACTTCAGATTGAGCTTCAGAACTCAAAAAGCAGATCGAAAATGAATCCTTATACTAATTTTACATTTGATGATATAGTAGCAATATCAAACTCAAGTTTACAGATAAAACAGACTGCATTAAGAGCGGCAGCTTCCGATTCTACAGTTTTATTATTAGGGGAAACAGGAGTTGGCAAAGAAGTTTATGCACACAGCATTCATAATTTAAGCAAACGAAACAAAGGACCATTTATTCGACTCAACTGCTCTGCGATTCAGGAAACATTATTTGAATCGGAACTCTTCGGATATGAGGAGGGAGCATTTACAGGTGCAAAAAAAGGGGGGAAGAAGGGGAAATTTGAGCTTGCAGATACCGGGACAATATTTTTAGATGAAATTGGAGATATGCCTTTGAATGTTCAAAGCAGATTATTGAGAGTCTTGCAAGAAAGTGAAATCGATAAACTTGGAAGTGAGGCATTAATAAAAGTGGACGTAAGACTAATAGCAGCAACAAATGAAAACTTAGAAGAATTAGTAAATCAAGGGAAATTTAGAAGTGACCTATTCTACCGACTAAATGTAATTCCTATAACAATACCGCCCCTGCGCGAACGGCAATTAGATATACCGGCATTTATTAAAATAATATGGAAAAGACTTAGTGTAAAGCATGGTATATATCATAAAAAAATTAGTTATGAAGCACTGCAGACTTTAGAAGCATATAATTGGCCCGGGAACGTTCGTGAACTAAATAACGTTTTAGAAAGAGTAATGGCGATAGTACCGCATGATATAGTTACTGAAGAACATATAAGGACTATAATCCAAGGTAATCAAACGAAGAAGGAAGAATACTGCATGACAAAAAACTGTACGCTAAATGAGCTTCTATATAATACAGAAAAAGAAGCAATAAGCTTTGCATTAGTAAGGTCTAGCAATAACCGAACACTTGCAGCAAAACTATTGGGAATATCGAGGGCATTGCTCTATAAACGAATGCACGAATATAATTTGATCTAATATTTGCAATAGAAGAATTCAACAAATTTATTTGAAAATAGGTTATGATAAAACAATTCGGAAGTAAAGTTAGTAAAGAAGATATAAAGCGATTTGGTCATTCAAAAAATTGGGATGGTAAAAAGTTTATTAATTTAGAGGAAACTGGTATGTCAATACGGTTTACTACGATTCCTAAATTAATATATAGACAGATATTTAAGACATCAGGTAAAAGACCGGAAACATTTTTACCTATCCTGCCATTCGATAAAGAAAAATTTCTTTCACCTTCGGATAAGACAAAATTTATTTGGTTCGGGCATTCAGTGCTATTACTAAGAATGAGCGGGAAAAATATATTAATTGATCCTATGTTTGGCAGTAATGCTGCGCCAATAGCTCCCTTTTCGATTAATAGATTTTCTAAAGATACATTGCAGATTATAGATGACTTACCTGAAATCGATGCCGTATTTATTAGTCATGATCATTATGATCACTTGGATTTAGGTAGTATTGAAAAGTTAATTCCAAAGACAAAACATTTTTATACTGCGCTTGGAGATGCGAGAGATTTGGTTGGATGGGGAGTTGAGCCGAAAAAGATAACAGAATTTGATTGGTGGGACACGCAAGACTTTGATGAAATTAAAATCACTTTTACACCTTCTCGACATTTTTCGGGCAGAGGATTTAGTGATCGCTTTAAATCACTCTGGGGCGGATGGGTATTGAATGACGGTAAAGAGAATATCTATTTTTCGGGTGACGGAGGATATGGAAATCATTTTAAGGAAGTAGGGGAGAAATTAGGACCATTTGATATCGGTTTTATGGAATGCGGGCAGTATAACGAAAGCTGGCATCTTATACATGCATATCCAGAAGAGACAGTTCAAGCGAGTAAGGATGCAAAGGTGAAAGTAGCAGTCCCCGTTCATTGGGGCGGATTTCCATTATCGCTTCATAGATGGAAAGAGCCCGTGGAAAGATTTATAGCCGAGGCAGAGAAAGAAAAAATTAATTACTCCACTCCGCAATTAGGGGAGATATTTTCTATTGATTCCCAGAGCAAGATGACACATTGGTGGGAGAAGTTTAAATAAAGAAAGCCCTCTATAGAGAAATATTATGAGAGTAATTTTATAGTACTAATTAAATCCGACCATTTTCGTGAACAAACGGAAAAGGTATTCATTATATCGGAGACATACGAAATTTTCAGTTTAATATTCTTTACATAAAATAATTTGGTATGGACAAGGTGAATAATCTTGTAATTATAGATACTATGCTGTAAATTTGTTATTGTAGAAGAAGAGAAAAAAGTATAAATAATTGGGGCTATAGCTCAGTTGGGAGAGCGCTTGAATGGCATTCAAGAGGTCATCGGTTCGAACCCGTTTAGCTCCACAA
>CALDDL010000128.1 GCA_937936675.1 uncultured bacterium | reverse complement strand
CCATCACCGGACCGGTATCTACATAAAAAATCCCTTCAAATGAAGAATCGATCTCCTTTAATTCGTCAATCATCTCCTCAAGGTGCTCCCACATAATAAAATGGTAATCGGTTCCCCATGCATATCGAGACACTTTTCCGAATCCCGGTTTATTTTCGTGCTTCTCACCCGAATCATAAAACATACCGAGCGATATTATGCTCTCTGCCGAAGGGAGAATCTCTTTTACATTCTCCTTCTTTTCAAGATTCCGCTCCATATAACCCATTCCGGCATGATTACCACTTTCTATCCATTTTTTTAATCGAGCTGTTTCCTTTGATAGTAAAGTAACCGGACTGAATCCCACTAATCCAAAACCATATTTTAATGCCAGTTCTGAAATTAGTTTGTTATTAATCATGGCGATAATTACCAGCTCAATTCTTTTTTAATAACATTGACGAATACAAATCCATTTTCGATTTTTACGGGATAAGTTTTTAATCCTCTTCTATCAGGGGCAATATTGCCGGTGGCGAGGTCGAACTTCCAACCATGCAACGGGCATACCACTCCATGATCTTCAATAAATCCTTCATGAATTTTTCGAGCTTTTTGATGAGGGCAAATATTGCTGAGAGCAAATATTTCATCATTTACTTTAAAAATTGCAATCTCCTCATCATCAAGATAAACTCTTTTCCCGACTCCCTTTTTGAGCTCATCCACCTTGCATGCTTTATGATAATTTTCTCTGCTCATCCACTCTCTACTATATGTGTAAAACAAAAATATTTAATCAAATCACTATTTCAATTGTCTTCAGAATTACTTCATTTATTTTTGAAAGATAATCACCAATAAAATATTATTCGGATATGTGAATTTTAGATTAAATCGATTCTCTTATCGAGCGAAAAACCCTTTTCGGTCTGTTTAATTGTTCCGATTGGTACATTTTCATCATGCTCAAAATAGATTTTCCATTCATCCTTTACGGCATCTTTATATAATGCTTTCTTTTCTTCTAATGTTTTAAGAGGTTGGATATCATACCCCATAATAAACGGGAGATGAATATGAGAAGCAAATGGAAGAAGATCTCCGCAATATACGAGAGTCTCCGAGCTATCGCTAATTTTTATCATTTGCTGCGCTATTGTATGTCCATCGATTATCATAAACTCAATTTCATCATCGAAATGTTGTTGTCCATCGATTAGATTCAGCACACCTTCTTCATATATAGGCATAAACCGATTCAAATGAAAACTCCCGCGATCACGATCCGATGGATTCAATGCCCATTCAAAATGCTTTTTCTGAACATGATACTTTGCATTGCTAAATGCCGGAATCCATTTTTCATTTTCTAATTTTGTTGATCCGCCTGTATGGTCAAAATGCAAATGAGTCAATATTACATCTGTAATTTCATTGGGAGAAATATTTAATGATGATAATGATTTTTCTAACATACCTGTTTCATTTTCATAATCGTAGATTTTTTTGAACTTATCGTCCCATCCTGTCCCCACACCTGTATCGATAAGGATTTTTTTTGAATTGCTTTCTAATAATAGACAGCGTGCTGCGAGCACTGTTCTATTGCTCTCATCAGAGCTATTGGTGCGTTCCCAAAGCGGTTTTGGAATTATTCCGAACATCGCTCCCCCATCGAGCTTAAATGTACCGGTATCAATTTTATGAAGTTTATATTTGCCTATTTGCATAATCAATTTTACATTTGTTAATAAATTTGGTGAATTATGAAACTCATCCGTTTGACAAATCTAATATTATTTATTTTACTAATCTACTCATGTTCTTCGATTGAACAAAAAGAGTTAAGTGATAAACCCGCGGAACTTTCGGTAATGACATTTAATATCCGACTCGGCACTGTGGATGACGGAATAAATAATTGGAATAATCGTAAGTCTATGGTATCAGATGTTATAAGCGAAAATTTCCCTGATATTCTATGTCTTCAAGAAGCATTCAAATTTCAGATTGATGAAATAATTTTATCTCATCCTAACTATGCCGTTATTGGAGTTGGAAGAGAAGACGGAATGGAAAAAGGAGAGTATTCATGTATCCTTTATTCGAGAGACCGATTCATAGTGGATTCGACTGGTAATTTTTGGCTTTCCGATACACCTGAAATTCCCGGTTCTATGACTTGGGGAAATCAATTCCCTAGAATTTGCAGTTGGGCTAAGCTCTTTGATAAATTTAATAATAAAGAATTTTTTGTCTTCAATACTCACTTAGACCATCAAGTTCAGTTAGCTAGAGAAAACGGCGTAAAATTAATTCTAGAAAGAATTAAAAAAATAGCTCCGAAATCTCCAATAATTCTTACAGGTGATTTTAATAGCGATGAATCAAATCCGGCTATTCAATTAGTTCTGAAAAATAAATTTATCGATTCTTATCGATCATTAAATAAATTTTCGGATCGTGAGGGTACTTTTCATGGTTTTAAGGGGACTCAAACAGACGAACGGATTGATTTTATTTTTGTGAATAGTTTTTTTACACCAATAAAATCCGAGATAATAAGATATAATCGGCATGGTCTCTATCCTTCGGATCATTTCCCGGTAATAAGCAGATTTAAATAGATTATAAAAAAAATGGCTGCTCGATGGCAGCCATTTTCATTTAGAATTATCTTCCTAAACTATCGAGATGATCTTTTCTCTTTAATAGAATTTCATCATCTTCAACATGATTTGGATCCGGAACACAGCAATCAACAGGACATACGGCAGCACATTGTGGCTCATCGTGGAATCCTTTGCATTCGGTACATTTATCCGGAACTATATAAAAGTAATCTGATGAAAAGAAACCAACATTTCCTTCAGGTGATACTTCTTCCGGTCCGTAAGTTTTATCTGCTAATTTCCAATCCGCTCCGCCTTCATAAATTGCAGTATTCGGGCATTCCGGTTCGCAAGCACCGCAATTGATGCATTCGGATGTTATCATTATTGCCATTACAAATCTCCTAATTTTTGGGTATAGTTTATCTCAATCATCTGAATTATAACAAAACAAAATTCTAAGCGCAAGTCTAAAACGGGTAAAAAAGTATTATTTTACCAACTGCCGCTTGCCCCTCCGCCGCCGAATCCGCCGCCACCACCGGAAAATCCGCCTCCTCCGAAGCCTCCGCCGCCAAATCCGCCACCTCTACTTCTACCGCCCATACCTTGCGAAAGTGCTCCCCATAAAAGAAGAGTTCCAAGACCTCCGCCACCTCCGCCTTTACCACCTTTCCGGCTCGAAAAAATGATAAATAAAATGAGCATTATTATATATATAAAAGGAAATTTAATATTATCCCCTTTATCATCTTTCTTAATCGCTTTATATTCACCGCCAATCGCCTTTATTATCGCATCAATACCGGCTTGAACACCACCATAATAATCATTATCTCGAAAATGGGGTCTAACTTCATTACGAAGAATTGAACTAGCCAAGGCGTCCGGCACTACTCCTTCTAATCCATATCCTACTTCGATCCTCATCTTCTTATCATCTTTAGCTACAAAGAATAAAATACCATTGTTATTTTTTTTGCTGCCAATTTTATTCTTTGCCGATGCTTCATAGGTATAATTTTCCAATGGATACCCATCAAGTGTGGAAATCATCATAAATACTACTTGGTTTGAAGTAGTATCTTCGAAAGATTTCAGTCGATAATTGAGTGTTTCTAGTTCTCCGCCTGAAATTGTTCCCGTATAATCATTTGCATAATTCTTTAAGATCGGAATTTCAAACTGAGCATTCAGTATGCTAAGAGTGAAAACTGATATTAATAGAATTTTATAAATTGTTTTCATTAAAACTCTACTTTAGGAGCTTGGTCAGAACCTGCAATTGCTTTAAAATATTGCTTCTCGCTGAATCCTGTAAATCCTGCTATCAATGAAGCCGGGAATCTTTTAATAGTTGTATTAAATTCCTGAACAACCTGATTGAATTTCATCCTTTCAACTGCAATGCGATTTTCTGTTCCTTCAAGCTGAGACTGTAATTGTAGAAAATTCTCGTTCGCTTTTAGCTGAGGATAAGCCTCAACGGTTACCATTAATCTCGATAGTGCTCCGCTTAATTGATCTTGAGCAGCTTGGAATTTTTGGAATGCAACCGGATCGGTTAATTGAGAAGCATCGATCTTAGTCTGTCCCGCTTTTGCCCTCGCTTCGGTTACAGCAGTATAGGTCTCTTTCTCAAAATTTGCGACACCTTTAACTGTAGATACTAAATTTGGAATAAGGTCTATCCTTCTTTGGTATTGATTTTCTACTTGACTCCAGCTCTGTTTTACACCTTCATCTAGTCCGACTAATTTATTATAAACCCCCACTCCCCACATGACGAAACCGGCTACAATAAGTAATACAACCACACCTGCTCCGCAGCCAATAAGTAAACCCTTATTTTTCATTACCCCTCCATTTAAAGATATTAATTTGTTAAACTTCTCATCGGTGCGGGTATTCTGCCTCCGCGACCAATGAATTTCTCGCAGCTAATTCGCTTTACACTCATTATAGGTGCTTTGCCAAGAAGTCCGCCATAATCCACGGATTCACCTTCTTTTTTGCCATAAGCCGGAATTATTCTAACGGCTGTTGTTTTATCATTTATTACTCCGATTGCTGCTTCATCGGCTATAATACCTGCTATTGTCGATGCCGTTGTATCTCCCGGAACTGCAATCATATCAAGCCCCACGGAACATACAGCAGTCATTGCTTCTAATTTCTCGATCGTTAAATTTCCATTCTCAACGGCACGAATCATTCCCATATCCTCACTTACAGGAATGAAAGCACCGCTCATGCCACCGACTACTCCGCTTGCCATTAGTCCGGCTTTCTTCACTGAATCATTCAACATTGCTAATGCCGCGGTTGTTCCTGGTCCGCCTACATCCTCAAGACCCATCGCCATTAAAATATCGGCTATACTATCACCCTCGGCGGGCGTAGGTGCAAGCGATACATCCACGATTCCAAAAGGAACTCCATGTTTCTCTGCTACTTTTCTTCCTATTAGTTCCCCTGCTCTCGTAATCTTAAATATTGTCTTTTTAATTACTTCAGCAAGTCCTTGTGTATCGCAATATCCGGCTTCTTTAATTGCATCAAGAACCACTCCGGGTCCGCTAATACCTACATTCAGTGTTACTTCCGGCTCGGATACTCCATGAAAAGCACCTGCAACGAAAGGATTATCTTCAACTGCATTAGCAAATACTACTAGTTTAGCACAACCGATAGAATCGCGGTCTTTTGTCAGCTCAGCGGTTTTCTTTATTGCTTCTGCCATCATCAAAATTGCATCCATATTAATACCTGCCTTGGTAGAGGCAATATTAACGCTCGAGCAAACTCGCTTTGTTGATGCCAGCGCATAAGGAATTGATTGAATCAATTCTCTTTCGCCGTTTGTCATTCCTTTTTGCACTAATGCCGAGTATCCCGCAAGATAATCAATTCCTATTTCTTCTGCTGCCTTATCTAATATTTTTGCTATCTCTATAAATTCTTCTGCATGAAACGGATCGAATGGGATACTTACGGGTGTGATTGAAATTCTTTTATTTGCTATCGAGATACCATATTTTGCTTCTATCTCTCTTGCATATTTTACATGATTTTTTCCATACTTCATTATCTTATCATAAATTTTCTGCTTCGTAACTTCAATATTCCTATCGTGGCAGTCTCTTAAACTTATTCCGAGTGTTACGGTACGAATATCGAAATGTTCCACTTCCGTCATTCGTATTGTTTCTAATATTTCATCAAATTCGTATGGCATAATTATATCCTGTGCATATAACGAAAAACGTCTTCGTGTTGTAAATAAATTTTTATTTTTAATTCTTCTGCTACTTTTGCTAATTCTTCTTGAACTGTCTTTAAGTCACTAGGTGAATTGGTTAGATCAACAATCATTATCATTGTAAAGAAATCACCCATAATCTTTTGACTAAGGTCATATATATCGCATTGGCATTGGCTTATTGCTTTTGTAATAGAAGCAACAATTCCCGGTTTATTAATTCCGAATGAAGTTAATATTGCTCTCCCGCTCGATTCATTCATTTTAATATCACTTGGAGAAGAATCAAAACTTTCTACTGCTTTTTTTACTATTGTTTTTACGTTATCCGGTGTCGCCTTATCACCAAGTTCTTCTATGGCACTTAATGTAATTTTTCTGATTTCATCTTCAGTCAATTTCACGGTTTAATTCCTTGATAGTTGTTTTGTAGATTTATTAATGATTTATTCGATACTTCAATATTTTTTTCAATGGCAAACTGTTCTGCATTTTGATAATTCCCCCGATAAAAACGCAAAAAGAGTAAATTACCAATAACTAATCCATCAAAAACTCTCTTTTCTACGAAAGAATTTACAGTCCAATACCCAGTTAATCCAACCCACCCGATTGACATTAACCCTGAAAGATAGTTACCTGTATAAAACTGACCAAATCCCGGTAAAATATAAGAAATTACTTTGGCAAAATTAACAGAATATTTATTTTTATCGGTTTGCTTTGAAATTAAAGCAAGTGGATGATTTTTCTCTATCTTTTCAAAAACCTGCGAAGCTACAAGCCATTTATCTTCAAAAATATAATTCCATCCTCGCCAATAATTTATCTCATCTATTCTATCATTAAAACGCAAATCTTTTTCTAACTTGTCAAGCAATTGATGAGCATTATCGTTTGTTCTTCTTAGTATATTAATTCTTATTACGTTTATTGCGGCATTAAAATAGAGTGAATCATTTGGAGCCGTTCTTTCGGCATTTGCGAAATATGTTACCGCATCATCAAATCTTCCGCCCCCTTTATAAGATTCCCCAATTTTCATATTTGAATAGAATCTATATTCCCCTTCTGTATCAAAAAATTGTAATCGCTTATATTCTGTTATTGCATCAAATAGCTGACCCGAATTAAATAAATTATCCGCATACTCTTTCTGAATTTTAAGTTCACCCTGAGCAAAAATCGAAGAGGACATAATTAACATTATTAAAATTACTTTTCTCAATATTTTATCTCCGGTAGAAAGTAATTATTTTCCTTAAAGTATAGTCGAATTTCTTTATCGAGATTCACCTTAATTCCTATATTAAATTTCTCGGCAGCTAATGCAGTTCCATAAATATTCCCGACATAAGAAAGGAATGCAAGCCCAGAGAATACAGCTCCTCGCAGCTTATGCTTTGCATTAAAATTATCCACCGCAAGATAGGTCAATAGACCCGTGGTGATAAAAGCCGTAATTCCATCTCCATATTCTCCCAAATATATCTTACCGCTTCCCGGAATCAATGCCGAAAGAAGAGCTGCCTTAGTCCCGTTTTTTCTCTCCGGTATATCTTTTCTTAAATAAAACTCACTCATTTTAATGCGCGCTTCATCTTCAAAATAACTTAATAATTCTGTCGAATCAGGAAGTGGATTCTTCTCCAAATAATAAGTCATCGTGTTAAGTTTCATAATATTATTTTTATATACCGGTGAGATATATTCTTTTATCTCAAGATCTTTCTTGAAATCATTATAAAGTCCGGCGAAGAAAAGCGATTTGAAATACCCTAGACGAGCTTCATCTTCAAAAGATGAATTATAAAATGCACTTTTGAAATAGTCCGCAGCTTCTGTATATCGTTCTATCTGAAATAGTGTTTCTGCGTACCTCACTCTTATTGTATCATTTTCTTGGTTAGATAGAAATTCGCGGTATTCATCGTTTGCACGAATAAAATCACCGCTTTCAAATAGAAAATTTCCAAATTGTTTTCGGTTCTCCAAAGAAAAATAATTTATACCTTGCGAGAAGGAGATCGTTACAAAAGTAAAAAAGATTATTAGAATATTTTTTATCAATTTTCCGCCGGAATTAATTACTTATATAATATTCCACCGGATCGTAAAATTTATTATTTTTAATAACTTTATACTGTTCCCGTGATTTGAAAAAATTTAAGTCCCTCGTAAACCGATCTATAAACATAAAAGTCCCTTTGAATAGACCGGTCTTTGAAACTGATTCTACATAGAACTCCGAGCAAGACGGATGAAATGGACAATTATCCCCGTCTAAGTCAGAGATAAAAAATTTATAAACCGCCTTTGTCCCTGAGAGCATTTTGGTAAAAATGCCATTTGAAGAGTACTGCGGTTCATCTTTATTCGCCTTCAATTCATAACTGATTTTCACCGGCTCCCATTTATTTAATTCCGTCTGCGCTGAAATTAGAACCGGAATTAAAATGAGTAAACTCGCTAAACTAAAAATTATTCTCATAATTTATTCAAGTCCAATCCTATGTTTCGTGCCATTTGCAAAAGTTCTAATTGTTTATGAAGAGCGTTTTTGCATATCGAGCTTCCGTTGCTCCAGATAACGTCATTAGTTTTCGGACAGACCGAAACCGAATTAAATATAACTTCATCGGCAAGTTCTTCATACTCAAACTTAGTCATAAGCTTTACTAATGAATATTCTCCTTCTAACTCATCATCATATTTTAGATATATCTTATCTTTACCAAGAGGTGAAACGGAAATAAGTTTTGCCATATTATCCCTTTAATAATTCTCGTGCTATTACAATTTTTTGAATTTCAGAAGTTCCTTCATAAATTTCGGTAACCTTAGCATCTCTAAGATAACGTTCAACAAGATACTCCCTTACGTAACCATAGCCGCCATGAATTTGAATCGCTTCAAGAGCACATTCAACTGCAATCTTAGAGGCATATAACTTAGCCATTGCAGCTTCTTTGACGTATTTCTTACCATTATCTTTTAACCAAGCTGCTTTAAGTGTAAGAAGTTTTGCATTTTCTATCTTCACCGCCATATCAGCTAATTTGAACTGGATCGCTTGATGATTAGCAATTTCAGTTCCGAAAGATTTTCTCTGCTTTGAATATTTTATTGATGCTTCCAAGGAGGCTTCGGCTATTCCGACTGCCTGAGATGCAATTCCGATCCTTCCACCATTCAATGTATTCATCGCAAAATTAAATCCTTTACCCACTTCCCAAATGATATTTTCTTCGGGCACTCTAACATTCTCGAACATCAGCGAACATGTATCAGAACTTTTTATTCCTAACTTATCTTCTTTTACTCCATGAGTAAATCCCTCGGTTCCCTTTTCGACAATAAAAGTCGTAATTCCATGATGTGCCTTTTCTTTATCTGTTTGAGCGACTACCAAGTAATAATCTGCCGAAGTTCCATTAGTAGTCCAGTTTTTCATTCCATTTATTACCCAATGATCGCCATCTTTATATGCAGTCGTTGCCTGTTGAGTAGCATCGCTTCCTGCTTCAGGTTCTGATAATGCAAAAGCGCCAAGTTTTTCTCCTTTAGCAAGGGGACGTAAATATTTATTTTTTATAAAATCCGAGCCATATTTTTCTAATCCATAACAGACGAGCGAATTATTAACCGATAGAATTACTCCCACGCTCGCATCTGCTTTTGAAAATTCTATCATTGCTAGGACGTAACTTACAGTATCTAATCCAGCTCCGTCAAAATCCGTAGAGACCATCATCCCCATAAAACCAAGTTCACCCAGTTTTTTTATTATCTCTTTAGGGAACTCGGCATTTTTATCTCTTTCTACTGCCGTTGGTGCTATTTCTGCCTCTGCAAATTCTTTTGCCGCCTGTTGAATCATCAACTGGTCTTCAGTTAAATCAAAATTCATCTGATTCTCCCTGTTTTTTATTCGTTATTGAAAATATAGGAAATATTATTGAATACTTTTGGAAATCTTTTTTTCTTATTTTTATTTTTATGAATGAAACTAAAATACAATTAAAAGGTCTTTCGCTTTCAGAACTTCAAGAAGTTATCACTGAATTAGGCGAACCAAAGTTTAGAGCTAATCAAATTTATAATTGGATTTATAATTATCTCGAATTTGATTTCGATAAAATGAATAATCTTTCTAAAGTATTTCGAGAAAAATTAAAAGAGAAATGCTCTCTCGAAGCTCTAACATTGGAATTATTTCAAGATTCCGCAACTACAAAAACAAAAAAATTTCTTTTCAAAACTTTTGATGATCGGAAAATTGAATCAGTCGTAATTCCCGATAAAGAAAGAAACACACTTTGTCTTTCCACGCAAGTAGGCTGCCCTCTTGATTGCAAATTCTGCGCAACGGGATTAATGGGATTCAAACGCAATCTTACTTCAGGCGAAATTATTGATCAATATCTACTTGCCGCAAAAGAATATGGTAAAGATAAAATTACTAATATAGTTTTTATGGGTATGGGTGAGCCATTAATTAATTACGATAACACAATTAAGTCTCTTCAAATCCTAACAGACGAATTAAATAAAGTAATAAGCCGCAATCGAATTACAGTTTCAACTGCCGGGATTCCTCAACGTATTATGGAGCTTGCAGATTCGGGAATAAGAATTAAATTAGCATTTTCATTGCATTCCTGTTTCGAGGATATAAGGACTAAGATTATGCCTATAAATAAAAAATATCCTTTAAAAGAAAATATCGATGCACTTAAGTATTATGCTAAACAAACTAAAACCAGAATCACATTTGAATATACTATGATGAAAGGAATTAATGATAGAAGAGAAGATCTAAATGCGTTGAAACAATTATGTTCTTCAATTCCGTCAAAAATTAATTTGATTCCATTTAATAGTATTAAGCACATGGCACCTGAGGGAATTTCTTCCGAACTCGAACCTACTCCATTTTTAGAGATACAAAAATTTGCAGATGAATTAAGAAATAGTAATATTACAGTTATGCTCCGAGATACTCAAGGTGATGATATAGCCGCTGCATGCGGTCAACTAGCAATAAAATCATAATTAATTTATTATTTAAGGAGGCATCATGAAATCATTATTCAAAGCATTTTTAATTATTCTTTTTACAGTTTCACTTTTTTCATGCAGTGAAGATGAAACATCGGTTACTAATATTGAAGATAAAGATAATATGGCTGTTAATATTGGAAACGATTCATATAGTGTTGCTGCTACAACCTCAGATTATAATTACAATGATTCTTCTGCTGTTTTTTTCAGTAAAACTAATATTAATGCTAGTATATCAGTTGTTGGTATGAAACAAGGTAAAGTTACTTTGACTGTATTAGGACAAAATAGAGCACTTCTATATTCGAAAACTATTAGTTCACAAATTTCAGCTACAAATGAAAATTTCTCAGGAATTCCTTCTAAAGTATTCTTAAAATTAGAAAATTTCACTGGTCAACTTGCAATTAATTTGAAAGGTCAATAGCAAGTAATTTTATTTCGATAATTAGGGGGCAAGAAATTAATGAAAGCATTTATTAAAAAGATTTATCATGAAATTGCAAATTTTTTATTTACTTTTTGGACTAAGACAAAAGCCGGCATTGCAGCCGGTGCTATTACTGCTATTTATATTTACACAATAATTATCTCACTTAATTTTACTATCGGTTTTGGTAAAGTAGTTGATGTTATATTTTTTCTTCTTTTTACGACTCTGATTCTCTTTTTAACGTATGGTTTTACAAAATTCCTCTTTCAAACTATAAAGAGATTTGATCTAAAAATAACTGCAATTTTAATAACGGTTTTAATTATCGCTCTCTCCTTCCCTATGAATGCTTTTTTAAAACTTATAATAGGTTTAGAGATTATTAGTTTTGCCTTTGTGGCTTTTGCAATTAACAATGGTTTTAAAAAAATTAGTTCTATTATATTAATACTCATTGCCTTAGCAGGTAATATTTATATTGTTTATTTCCTTGGTTTTTATGGCTCACCTGCTATTAAATCAATATCTGACACCGAGTGGCAATCTTTTACAAAATCAGTAAATATTGAAAATCCCCTGAATAGCGGTGAATATAAAGTGGCTTCTCTTTACTATGGAAGCGGTGATGACTCCCGTAGAGCTGAATTCCGAGACAGTATTTCCCTTAAAACTAATTCAGTTGATGTAAATAAATTTTTCAATCAATCATCCGGGTTCACTAACTGGTTGAGAAAAAATTATTGGGGATTTAATTCTAATAATTATCCTGTAAATGGACGGGTTTGGTATCCTATGGAGAGTGGGAATTTCCCTTTAGTAATTATTGTTCATGGCAATCATAATATGGAAGACTATTCTGATCCGGGTTATGAATATCTTGGAAGACATTTAGCTTCTAAAGGTTTTATTGCGGTTTCTGTTGATGAGAATTTCTTAAATGGTACCTGGTATGGCGATTATCAACAAAATGAAAATTTTACTCGCGGATATCTTTTGCTCGAACATATAAGAAACTGGACAAAGTGGAATAATGACTCAACAAATCTTTTTTATAAAAAAATTGATCTGAATAATATCGCATTAATTGGGCATTCACGTGGCGGACAGGCTGTGGCTATTGCAGCGGCAATAAATAATCTACCCAACTATTATATAGATGGCAAAATCAAATTTGATTTTAATTATTCGATTAAATCAATTGTTCAAATCGCTCCAAACGATCCCTATCAACCTAAAAATGGTGAATCAATAAAATTAAAAAATATTAATTATCTATTACTTCAAGGTGGATATGATTACGATGTGAGTGCGATGTATGGAATACGCCAATATAATAGAATCACTTTTGATAAGGGCACAAATTTCTTTAAGTCATTGATCTATATTCATAAAGCAAATCATGGTAATTTTAATACTGTTTGGGGTAATAATGATTTCAACTACCCATCTGCATTTTTTATGAATACTAAACCATTATTAAAATCAGAAGAACAGCAAAATATTGCTAAGTTTTATATTACTTCGTTTCTCAATTCTACCTTGCTAAGTGAAAAAGAGTACTTGCCCATTTTCAGAAATTTCAATTATGCAAAATCTTATTTACCTCAGGACTATTACATCTCACAATACGAAGATTCTAAATTCGTGTATCTTAATGAATTCGATGATGATCTTGATTTATCTACTTCAAATACACCGGGAATTAAAATCGAAGGCAATAATCTTTCTGTGTGGAGTGAAAATTCATTAACTCTTCGGGATTTTGGTAATTCTCTCCAAAATAATTATGGAATATATTTAGGCTGGAATAAAAATGATACTTTATATAAAGATAAAGTTTCCTCTTATGATTTTATCTTTTCAGATTCAGTAAAACTTCCGGAAACAATTTCTGCAGCTTCCAAATTATTCTTTTTTGCCGCAAATAATAGAACTGATAAAGATACCGTAGATTTTTCGATAGTATTAACTGACGCTTTAAATAATAGCTCTTCAATTACTCTTTCGGATTACTATCATTTAACTCCGGTACTTCAATCAAACCTGACAAAGGATAATTTCTTTGTTAGTTTTATTCCGGGAGATAATGGCGAAAAAGTGCTCCAATTATGCGAGATTCCTATTGCGGATTTTCAAAAATTGAACCCTTCTTTTCAGATAAATAAATTAGCTAAGATCAGTTTTGTATTCGATAAAAATTCCGAAGGAGAAATCATTCTTGATAAAATCGGTTACTATAACTAATAAATATGCCC
>CALDDL010000127.1 GCA_937936675.1 uncultured bacterium | reverse complement strand
TCCGTTACTACAGTCGAGCAAGCGATATATAGCATGCAATACCCATTAACCAAATATTACCAAGCAATGCGTTCGATTGCAGACCGTTATAGAAATCAATTTGCACTAAATATATCTCATGCAATTTCAGAAAATACTTTTTATGATTTTAAGCTCTCATATTTATTAAGGCGTTCATTTGTTAATCACGCCGGACAAAGGAGCAATGATATTGCTTTTACTGTTGGAGGTGTAGGATTTACCGATCAACAGAATGGTTGGACTCCCTATGATGTCGCAGATTTTGGTGGTAGAGAAAGCCAATTTGGTATTAAAACTTCCGGCTTCTCATTTATTCTCGGTGGGCATGGTAAAGAAAGAGATTATTCAAAAGAAACATTAATAAATACCCGCTTCGATATTGTAAGTCAAATAAATGATAATCATCAAATTAAAGCAGGATTTGAATTTAATTATGATGACATGAATATGAATCACGGTCTTATTCAAATTTCACCGCCTTTAGTTAAGTTCGATCAATTCAGACAAATACCAATTAAGATGGCTATGTATGCTCAAGATAAAATTGAGTTTAGCGGAATGATAGCTAATATTGGCTTAAGGCTTGATTACACTGATCGAAGAGGCACTTACTATACAGATCTATTCTCGGATTATTATAATGTTGATAGCTTATACTTAGTTCCGACCGAAAGAATAAAACCATTTCTATATGTAAGTCCAAGAATTGGTATCTCACATCCAATTGGCGAAAGAAGTAAACTATTTTTTAATTATGGGCATTTTTATGACGAGCCGGGAGTTAATTATCTATATAATAAAAGAGAGAGATATGGCGGCTTCTATGATAGAATTGAAAACTCAAACTTAAAACCTCAAAGAACAATCGCTTATGAATTAGGTTTTGAGCAGCAGATAGGTAATGAATATTTATTTCACATTTCCGGATTTTATAGAAATATCACTAATCAGGTTAAGTGGGTGGACTACTATTCTGAAATTGGGAATAGGATATCCACTTATTCAAATGGAAACTATGCAGATTCTCGAGGTTTAGAAGCAATATTTGAGAAAAAAGTTGGTGATTTTATTATCGGTAACCTAAGCTTCGATTACTTGATTACTTCCTCCGGCGATTTTGGTCAAGCCGTGTTTTATGAAGAAGTATTAAAGACACCCGGAATGAGCAGCAGTACTCAATATACACCCGGAGCTTCATATTCAATATTAGGTAATATTACTTTCAAAACTCCGAAAGGATGGGGCAAAGATATTTTTGGGTTTGATTTGCTTGGTGATTGGGTACTTAATTTTACTCACGAATTTCGCAGCGGCAAAACCTTCACATATAATCCAAAAGGGCTTCCCGGAGTTAATAATAATATGAGATGGAATCCTCACCAAAATACTAATATGAGATTATCAAAAGGTGTTGAGATTGCAGGTTTTTCGACTGTGATTTATTTGGAAGTATATAATTTATTCAATGTAAAAGAGTTGAATCCTAATTTAAGATCGCTTCTTCTGCCTTACTTGAAATTATATAACGAATATTTAGAATCCTTGAATCTACCCGAAGAAGGCGGAAATGATAATCCGGGAGATTATAAAGCTGAAAATATAAAATTACCATCGAATGCTAATTTCCCAAATCAGCTATTATTTAATACACCGCGCGATATTTATTTAGGAATAAAAATTAATTTTTAAAATGGAGTTTTGATGAAACGCAGTTTCAAAATAATCGTATTCTCATTATTGCTGATTTCTCTTCAAAATACTTT
>CALDDL010000126.1 GCA_937936675.1 uncultured bacterium | reverse complement strand
GCTCAAATTGCCAAAAACAATGGTTTTCAATTAATGATTCATGCTATTGGCGATAGAGCTAATAGAGAAGTACTTAATCTATATGAATCGGTATTGGGAAAAGATTCAAAGAATTATAGATGGAGAATAGAACATGCTCAGCATCTTAATCCGGCTGATATTGGCAGATTTGGAGAGCTTGGAGTTATTGCGGCAATGCAATCGATCCACTGCACTTCTGATGCATCATTTGTTGTCAAAAGAATTGGTGAAAAAAGAGCCGAAGAAGGAGCTTACATTTGGAGAAAATTAACCGATTCGGGTGCAATAATTTGTAACGGTACAGATTCACCGATTGAAAAAGTTAATCCGATACCTTGTTTTTATGCTGCCGTTACAAGAAGTACCTCAGATGGATCTTTGTTTTATCCTGCTCAAAAATTGACACGTCAAGAAGCATTAAAGACATATACAATTAATGGTGCTTATGCGGCATTCGAGGAAGATATTAAAGGAAGTTTGAAGCCAGGTAAACTTGCAGATTTTGTTGTGCTTTCTAATGATTTACTTAAATGCAGCGAAGAGGAAATACTTAATACTCGTGTGCATTATACAGTTGTAGGCGGAGAAATAAAATACAATCAAAAATAAGGTAAAGATGAAAAATATATTATTCTTTTTGTTGTTTAGCAGTATAATTATGTCGCAATCAAATAAAGAGATTTGCGTAACGATAGATGATTTGCCATTCCAACAGAATGGCACTACATCAACCGAAATGCAAAGTTATTATACGCAAAAACTTCTAAAGAAATTAAGTGCAGAAAAAATTTCGGCAATTGGCTTTGTAAATGAAAATAAATTGGAAACAGATGGAAAAATAAATCCGGCGAAGTTAGAGTTACTAAAATTATGGCTTGAATCGGGAATGGAGTTAGGCAATCATACATATTCTCATAAAGGATTGCATAATTCTACTGTTAGTGAATTTGAGGCAGATATATTAAAAGGTGAAACTCAAATAAAACCAATGATAAAAAAAGCAGGCGGTCAGCTCCGATATTTTCGGCACCCTTATCTTCATACAGGGAGAAGTTTGGAAATAAAAGATAGTGTTAATAACTTCTTAAGAGAAAATGGATATAAGATAGCTCCGGTTACAATCGATAATTCAGAATGGATTTATGCCTTTTCGTATCAGAAAGCACTTCTCGCAGGTGATTCTCTCTTGATGAAGAAAATTGCAAAGGATTATATTCCTTATATGATTGATAAGGTTAGGTTTTATGAGAAGCAATCCGAGAAACTTTTCGGAAGAAATATTAAACATATTCTACTCATTCATTCTAATGCACTCAATGCTGATTATATTGATCTTCTTTTATCGCAAATTGAAAAAGAGGGATATAATTTCATTTCGCTTGAAGAAGCATTAAAGGATAAAGTTTATCTATTGCCTGATGTATTTACGGGCAGAGCCGGCATCTCTTGGATGGATCGATGGGCATTAGCCCAAGGAAAGAAAAAGGATTTCTTTGCAGGTGAGCCGAGAATAAGCAGTTGGATATCCGAATACTCAGGATATGATGAATAACAACTTTTCTATTTTTTTAGAGAGCTAAGTAGATGAATATTTTTGAAAATAATCCGATTGTTCCGATTCAGCAAATTAAATTTCCGGGAAATAATATTCCCGTGAATGTATTTATGAAGAGGGACGATTTAACGGATATTTTTATATCAGGAAATAAATTCTATAAATTAAAATACAATATTCTATATGCTCTCGAAAATAATATAAACCGCTTGATTTCATTCGGCGGAGCATACTCAAATCATATACATGCTTTTTCGTATGCCTGCAAACTTTTTGGTTTTGAAGGCATAGGGATCATCAGAGGAGAACTTACTTATCCGATAAATCCCACTCTTAAATTCGCAGCACAAAATGGAATGAAAATAGAATACGTACCAAGAAGCGAATATCGATTAAAACACACCGATGAATTTAAGGCTAAGCTAAAAGAAAAATATGGAGAATTTTTTTATGTCCCCGAGGGGGGAAGCAATAGACTTGCAATTAAAGGGGCTGCGGAAATTTTGGATAATATCGATATTGATTATGACTATATTGCCCTTGCCGCCGGGACGGGAGGTACCGCAGCAGGAATTATCTCTTCTTTAAGAGGAGAAAAATTTATTTATGTTTTTCCGGTTCTAAAAGGTGCTGAATTTTTAAGAGGTGAAATAAATAATTTTGTTAATCTTCATTCCTCCTCCTCGTATAATAATTTTGATTTGATAAAAGATTATCATTTCGGAGGATACGCAAAAACGAAACCGGAATTATTAGCTTTTATAGAGGAGTTCTATAAATTAAATGAGATTCAGCTTGATCCCGTTTATACAGGTAAAATGATGTTTGGACTCAATGAATCAATAAAGTCGGGTTTAATTCCCGAAGGAAAAACGGTTCTGGCGATCCATACCGGTGGCTTGCAAGGGATTGAGGGAATGAATCATAGATTAGATAATCGCAAGATAAATTATTTCTAACGAGCTTTTCCTAAAGCAGTATAATTACCTTCCATTACGGCAATTAGCTCTTCGCCGCAATATAATTCGGAGCGCATCATCTTTTTTGCTTTTCCTTTAAGAGCGAAATCATCCATAAATTGCTGCCAAGAAGATTCATCTAATGAGTTACATCGTGCTTCAAACTCTCCGCGTGCAGGTCTCAAAAATTCAGTATTGCTTTGTTGAATAACTAATATACCCTTAACGGAATCATCAATCATTTTTTGATGGAGCAAAGCCCAACAGGAGACAATTCCTAAAGTAGAGATACTTCCTCCGAACACTGTTCCATAATGATTGCCATTTGGTTTTAATGGTGCGGAAACAATAATGGAGTACGGTTTTAGTTCTTTTATCGAAATATCTAAATAATCGGTCATAGGAATATTATAGCGGATGAAATTCTCTAATTCCTTTGCCTTTAATTTCAACTCATTTTTATTTTCGATTACATTTTCTTTTTGAACAAACACGACAGTCTCTCTTATTTTGGTTTATATTATAAGATATATTATCGAATTAATCCACTTAATAATTTAAAATATTGATACGATGTCGCATTGTTAAAGACGCTTGGAATGGCAATTGTGCTTTATGGTTGCTTTAGTGAGCGAATAATATTCATTGATGAAATCAGGAAGGAGGGCAGAATAAAATCCCCCACATTAAATGCGGGGGGTTTAAATTATGTTTAAAGGTAGCGTATTATAAAACAATCATCTTACATGCTTCCACCAAGAAAAGTATTTCGTTTCGAGTTCGTTTAAAGATGGCATTGGGAAGAATTTAATTTCGTCATCACCAAAGAACCAGAAACCATGACGCAATAATTTATATGATAAATCGCGCAATAAGCTCCCTAAAGTCAAGGTTTTTGTAAGTTTTTCGGGTTGTTCTTTTAGTTCATTTAAGCAGTCATATATGCGATAAGGATTAACCCCCGGAAGCTCAATATTGAATATCTCTTTATTCTTATTTTCTCGAATAAAATTTTCGATATCAAATTCAATTTGAGTAAAACAGATTTTTGGAGCACCCTTAGATTTTGAACCGGTGGTAATAAACTTACCAAATTGTCTTTGATCTTTTGTGGAGGCAACAAGAGTTTCGAGTGGAGTTATCTCTTGATATATCCGAATTTTTCCCGGCTCGTTATATGCTGTATATTCTTCCGGCAGAATAGGCAAGACTTTCCCATTTGTTGTGCATAGATATAGTGTTTGAATCGCCGATAATTTGATGTTCTCTAAAACATTATAAGATGAGATGAATTTAGTTTTTTTAGGTTGACCGTCGTCATGCGGAATAGTTTGAGCGAGATACTTATCGATATCGAAATATTTGTTTCTAAAATTTATATCAATTTCAGCAAAAATTACCTTACCGCTGAAATGTTTGGCACTCCCGATTGTATAGTGTTCACCGAACTGATCCGGCTCGAGTTGTGATGCTACTAAGGCATTGATCGGGAAGACTATCATATACAAATGTTTTTCGTATGATGTCATTTGCGGCTCCGGTCTTAATTATTAAAATTAATTATCATAAAGTATCAAATCAACTATATAAGAGCAAGAATAAGAATTGAAACTAAATATTAATTTTAGCATCTAATGAAAAATAGATATTTGATTAAAGAAGGAATTTTTGTGTGAATTATAAAATTGTGCTAAAAAAATCTTTTCCGATTCTTCTTGGAGCTGTTCTTGGATATTCTTACTATTATTTCATCGGCTGCAATACGGGCACTTGTCCGATTACGAGCAATCCGTGGATTTCCACTATGTATGGCGGTTTGATTGGCTTAATTTATGTATTCCCCTTAACGAAGAAAAAGGAACAAAAAAGTGAATCAGATAGTTGAAATTAAAAAAGAGATAGAGATCGAAGACCTTATAAAAGAAGTTCCCGAATCTGTTGCCTATTTAATGGAAATGGGTATTAGATGTTTAAGATGCGGCGAGCCAATTTGGGGTTCTTTAGAAAATGCATGCAAAGAAAAAGGATTTTCTGATAAAGAAATTTCTATCTTTGTAGATGACCTTAATAAATTATTGAATAAAAAATAAGGATTGGAAATAATGGCTGATAATAATAAATCAAAAAAGAATGAAGCTACTGGATTAACTAAAAAACAGAAGAATTGGATCTATACCGGTTTCTTTATTGGCTTAGTTGTTGTCTTATTCGTACTAAATAATACTGGCTCGGAACCGGAGAAAGGTCCATATCCTCCAAATTATCTCGCTGCTTCTGAACCACAGAGTAAATCAACACCGGCACCTGATTTTAATTTACCTACATCGGATGGAAAAACACTTAAACTTTCCGATCTAAAAGGTAAAGTAGTAATTATTGATTTCTGGGCTACATGGTGTCCCCCATGTCGTAAAGGTATTCCTGATTTAATTGCTCTTAAGAAAAAATATGGCAGTAAGGGTGTGGAGATTATTGGTATTTCAACAGATTCCGATACCAAAGACAAAGTAGTTCCATTCATAAAAGAGTATGGAATTAATTATCCGATTGTTTATGGTAATATGGGTGTATATCAATCTTATGGCGGAATTAGAGCTATACCTACATCATTTATAATTGATAAGAAAGGTTCCGTTGTAGCAATGCACGAAGGACTTGTATCTATGTCGGTTTATGAAAATCATATAAAAGAGCTATTATAATAAATATTTTTTGTATGTGCTATTTCTTTGAAGAATCGAGCGAATAAGAAAATTGAAAAAATATTAATACCCTTATCTATTGATATAGATAAGGGTATTGAATATCATCCATTCACAAGAAAAGATTTTGAGAATTCTCCTTTTGCCTTAGAAGAAATCAAGCGGAAGGGAATTTTAATATATGAATGAGTTTAACAAGAATAAAGACAGCTCTCCAAATCAATATCAGACTAATACTTTAATGCTCGGAGTCTAAATCTTTGCGGAGATTGTTTTTTACTTCGATTAAATCTCCCATTTGCACAAGCAGATCCCACGAATAGATGCCATCGTCATTACCATCTTTCCATTTAATTTGGATTCCGTAATTACCGACCTTGTCGATTTTCTCAATCTCATATTTTCCCGGTTTATCCGGACCTTTTGGTGGTGGCGGATAATGCTTCCACATAATCGTTTCCCCTTTATTGCCGGCATCGGGAGATTCATCTCTTAAAAATTTTAATGGGAATCGATGAACAAAATCATTATCCCAAATGATCTCCAATATCGATTCGTCTTTGTGTAATTTTATTTTCTTTGGTTTCATTTTATAAATCCCTTTTAACCATGAATAACGGTTTTTATTAATTTCGGTTTTTTGGTTGCCTTTTTTGAAATACCAATGGAAGCACCATAATCATTAATAGCTTTTTCAATTGCATTTTCTTTATCAGTAAAGAGTTGAGCAATTGAATCGCCTTTCTTTACTTTGTCGCCAATCTTTTTATTTATAATAATTCCCGCTTTAGGATCGATAATATCATTCTTGGTTAATCTTCCTGCGCCAAGTTCAAGTGATATCATTCCGATTTGATAAGTATCGTAACTTGATATATATCCCGATTCATCGGCAGTTATATCAACGACATATTGAGATTGCGGATATAGAGATGGATCCCTTAAATATTGCTCTTCACCATTTTGAAGTCTTGAAATTTCGAGGAATTTATCAAATGCTTTTCCGTTCTTAATTAATTCTTTTGATATATCTATTCCTTCTTTAATTGAACCGGCTTTTTTACCAAGATAGATCATAGCACCTGAAAGATTTAAAGACACTTCGAGAAGATCATCTACTTTTTCTCCTTGCAGCACTTGAATCGATTCAAGGACTTCAAACCAATTACCGATATAATTACCGAGCGGCTGATTCATATCTGTAATAAATGCGATTACTTTTTTATTAAACGAAAGGGCAGTATCAATTAATGATTGAGCGAGGGATTTAGAATCATTTAATGTTTTCATAAAAGCACCGTTACCCGTTTTGACGTCAAGTACAAGTCCATCAATACCTTCGGCAAGTTTTTTACTCATAATACTTGCGGTAATTAATGGGATTGATTCTACGGTTGCAGTTACATCTCTAAGCGAATAAATTATTTTATCAGCCGGAGCAATTTCTTTTGTCTGTCCGATTAAAACAGCACCGCAATTTTTCAAAACGGATTTATATTGTTTTAAGTTTAGATTCGTTTTAAATCCGGGGATAGCTTCGAGTTTATCGAGAGTGCCGCCTGAATGACCGAGTCCGCGTCCGCTAATCATTGGCACGGGAACGCCTGCGGCAGCAACAATAGGAGCAATAATAAGAGATGTTTTATCACCCACTCCGCCTGTGGAATGTTTATCCACTTTAATACCCGGAATTTCAGATAGGTCGAGCACCTTTCCGCTATATAACATCGATTTGGTTAATGCGGAAGTCTCTTTTTTATTCAAACCATTAATAAAGGACGCCATTAAAAATGAAGCGAATTGATAATCGGGAATTTTTCTGGTTACGAAATTTTCGATCATATACTCGATTTCTTCAGTTGAGAGAGATTTAGCTTCTCTTTTTTTACGAATTAATTCAATTGTGTTCATCTATTTTCTATGTTAGTTGATATTATTAGCGTAATTAGATATTATTCATAAATCAATATTAATGGAACTAAAATAAATAAAATAATGAGGAATTTATGTTTAATCCTAACTACAAATTTACAGTCGTAGAACGATTTCTAAAATATGTAAAATATGATACGCAATCTAATGAAGATTCTACTTCTTTTCCGAGTGATTTAAAACAATTAGAACTATCTAAAGATTTAGTGAAAGAATTACATGAAATCGGATTAAAAGATGCGACGATGGATGAGTTTGGTTATGTAATGGCTACTCTTCCGGCAAACAGCGAAAAGGATGTACCGGTTATCGGTTTTATTGCACACGTTGATACTTCTCCTGCAGTATCGGGCAAAGATGTTAAACCCGTAATTCACGAAAATTATCAAGGCAATGATATTGTTCTTCCCGGCGATACAACAAAAATAATTGATGTAGCAAATAATCCCGAACTTTTAGATATGATCGGTTTTGATATTATTACAACCGACGGCACTACTTTACTTGGAGCTGATGATAAAGCCGGCATTGCAGAAATTATGGATGCGATAAATTATTTGATTCAGCATCCCGAAGTAAAACATGGAACAATAAAAGTTTGTTTTACTCCTGATGAAGAAGTGGGACGTGGAACAGAGAAATTTAACGTTGCAAAATTCGGTGCGAAATATGCTTACACAATTGACGGCTCATCGAGAGGGGAAGTAGAAACAGAAACATTCAGCGCAGATGCAGTAGTAATAAAATTACATGGAAAGAATGTTCATCCCGGTTATGCAAAAGGGAAGATGATAAACGCAATTAAATTAGCTTCCGAATTTTTAGAATCACTTCCGAAAGACACCTTATCTCCCGAAACTACAGAGAAGAGAGAAGGCTACGTTCACCCTGTCGGAATTGAAGGAAACGAAACCTTAGTAACACTAAAATTTATCATTCGGGATTTCGATGCAAAAAAATTGAAAGAATATGAATCGCTATTAAAATCGTTAGTAGAAAAAACAGTTGCCAATTACAAAGGCGCAGGATTCGATTTCCAAGTGATTGAGCAATATAGAAATATGAAATATATCTTAGATGACCATCCCGAAGTTCAAGCAAATGCCGAAGAAGCATTAAAAAGATTGAATGTACTTCCACTTAATTCTGCAATTAGAGGTGGCACTGACGGATCAAGATTAAGTTATATGGGTCTGCCCACTCCAAATTTATTTGCCGGCGGACATAATTTCCATGCGTTTTATGAATATGTGGCTATTCAGGATATGGAAATGGCTGTAAAAATGATCGTTACTTTAGCTCAAGTTTGGGAAGAAAAAGCGTAACATTTTTATGCTTTTTTGCGTCTTATTAATAAAGGAAAGTTATGTCTTTATATACAATGATTTTTATACTCGTAGCCGCTTTGATCTTAATCGGAATTGCTCTAATGGGCTTTTTGATTAGCAAGTTAGACAAATGGATCGATAAGCGCGATCGAGTAGGACAGCAGAGTATATATAAAGCGAAGAAAAAAGAAGATCCGGACAAGAAAGAAGTATAAGAAATATTATCAATATAGTTAGAATTAATTAAAAGCTGCCTGCGTTAAGGCAGCTTTTTTTATGTTTATTCAGCAAACATTTCTCTTAATACAGCTAAGACCTTTGCCTGCGTATTTTTATTAAGGGTATCTATTTTTTTAACTAGTCTTATTTTATCTACCGTTCTAATTTGGTCTAAAACTATTTGACCTTGTTTCCCTTCTACCTTGCAAGGAACTCTTGAAGGATAATTTCGCAACTTAGAGGTTATTGGCGCCACAATAATTGTTGCGATATTGTGATTCATTTCGTTGGGTGAGATTATAACACACGGGCGAGTTTTTTTTATTTCACCGCCGATAGTGGGATCCAAATTGACATAATAAATATCAAAACGAGAAAACATTTACCACTCCCATTCTACTTTATCCCAATTAGATTGAATAAAAAGAGTTTTGGAATCAAGCAAATTATCATCTCCGGCTTTAGCCATTTTTTGAAAAGCAGACTCCCAATGTTCTCTGGGTTTACTATGAGATTTAATTATAATCTTGCCATCATTAATCTCAAGCTCTACTTCACTTTTTAGACCGCTTTCTTCTATAAATGACTTAGGAATTCTTATCCCTCTCGAATTCCCAATTTTCACTATTTTTGTTTTCATAAATAACTAACCTTTATAAATGTAACTACAATGTAATTACATTTGACTAAATTATCAAATTATTTTATATCCGGTAGCCGGGTAACATCTTCGATATGAACAAGTTTTAATTTCCAATTTCCGTCATTATCTTTATTCCAAACGAGACTATAAATGCCCCTCTCCTTTAACAACTTGCCGCCGGGAAGAGTAAGGTCTTGAGTATATTAAGATTGCTCCTACATATCAAAAATAATTTTAACTTATTAGAATAATTCTGTCAAGAATTATGCTTACACGAATGATTAATATGAAAAATCCTTAACTTTATAA
>CALDDL010000125.1 GCA_937936675.1 uncultured bacterium | reverse complement strand
CCGTCCCATACTGCATTAGCTATATCGGAAGCTTCGGCTCGAGTGGGGATTGGATTATTAACCATACTCTCTAACATTTGAGTTGCAGTAATTACAAGTTTGCCGGCAGCATTACATCTACGTATAATATTTTTTTGAATAATTGGTACTTCCTGCGGTTTTAATTCTACACCAAGATCGCCTCGAGCAACCATTATTCCATCTGATGCTTTTAAAATTTCATCAAAATTATCTATTGCCTCTCTCTTTTCTATTTTAGCAATAATCTGTGCATTACTATTCTTTTTATTTAAATATTTCCTTAGCTCGATAATATCATCAGCTTTTCTAACAAATGATAAAGCCACAAAATCAACACGATGTTTTAATGAGAACTCAAGATTATTTATATCAATTTCTGTAAGCGAAGGAGTGCTGAGTTTCATTGTGGGGAGATTCATTCCCTTACGCGGTTTTAATACTCCCCCTTCGATTATTTTGCAAACCACAGACCCATCTTTTACTTCCATAACTTCAAGATTTATCAATCCATCATCGATAAGAATAGTATCGCCAATCGCAGCATCCCAACTTAACTCTTTATAAGAAGATGATATTCTTTTGGTATCACCGAGTATATCATCAGAGGTGATTTCTATTGTGTCACCGCTATTTATATAACAGAATTCTTCTTTTAGCTTACCAATTCTGATCTTTGGTCCTTGCAGATCAATTAGTGTAGCAATAGGAAGAGATTTATTAACGCAGACCTCATGAATAATTTCGAATATTTGTTCAAAATTCTCTTGAGTACCATGCGACATATTAAGCCTCACTGCATCGATACCGGCATCAACTAAAGCTTCAATTTTTTCTTTAGTGTCGGTAGCCGGTCCTAAAGTAGCTAATATTTTAGTTTTGGCGATCGCAGCCATTTATTTTCTTCCCTTTTTATTTGTCGATTTTGATACCGGTTTGGGAATAGGCTTAGGCACCGGCTTTTTCTTAGGAACACGAGTGGGTTTCGGAACCGGTTTAGGTTTCGGTTTAGGTGGACTCTTTTTCTTAGGAGCCGGTTTTTCTTTATCTTTTTCCGCATTATGATGTGGATGCGGTTTCTTTTCATGTTCACCCTTTGCTGTTCTTCTCATCTCTTTAAGTTCCTTCTCCACTTCACCAAATACAGTTCCTAATGGATAATCGCCGTGTGAATTTGCAATTCCTGCTTCTATTCCGAATAATATCTCAATAGCTTCTTCCACTTTTGCCACGGGATAGATATGAAATTTCCTATCTTGAACCGCATCTATTATTGCCTGCTTTAACATTAGGTCTTTAACGTTCTGAATAGGAATTATTACTCCCTGAGTTCCATCAAGTCCCCTTTTTGAACAGACATCAAAATAGCCTTCAATCTTTTCATTGACGCCACCGATAGGTTGTATCTCACCTTTCTGATTTACCGAACCGGTTATTGCTATTGATTGCTTAATAGGAAGGCGAGAAAGAGCTGATGAGATAGCACATATTTCGGTAATAGAAGCACTATCTCCATCAATCATTCCATAACCTTGTTCAAATACTATATTTGCATTAAAGGCAAGATTAAGTTTACGTCCGAATTTTTCTTTGAAATAACCCGAGATGATTAAAACTCCTTTATTATGTGTGCTTCCGCTTAGCCCCGATTCCCGCTCAACATTTATAAAAGATCCATTTCCCAAAGATACAGTGGCGGTAATTCGAGTCGGTTTTCCGAATGAATATGATTCGCTGCCATATACGGCAAGTCCATTAATCATTCCGATTTTTTCTCCGGTTGTATCTATTAAGATAATTTTATTATCAAGCATCTCTTGAACTTTTGATTCATATAAACCGTGTCTTTCCCTTTTAGCAAGAAAAGCCTGATCCACATGATAGTTTGTTACTGTTTTATTTCCATAATCTTTAGCCCAAAAATTTGATTCTCTCACCAAATCCGCTATATAAGCAAATCTTGTTGTAAGTTTATTTTGTCTTCCGGAATATTTAGCTCCATATTCTGTAATACGTGCAACTGCAGTTTTATCAAATTCCAATAATTTTTCCTGCTCAATTAATTTTTTTATTAATCGAGCGTATTCAAATATTGATTGTTCATTTCGTTCAATCTCGTAATCAAAATCTGCTTTGACTTTGAAAATTTTATTAAAGTCATCGCCATAATCAGATAAAACAGAATAGATATAATTATTCCCTACAAGTATTATTTTACATTCAATATCGATCGATTCTGGTTTCAATACGCTTGGAGAAAATTGATAAACAGTAGCAAGGTCCTGAATCTCTAATTTTCCATAAAGCAAAACTCTTTTTAATGCTTTCCAAACTCCATTTTCACTAAATGCATCTAAAGCATTCAAAATTAAAAAGCCATTATTAGCTTTCAATAAAGAACCTGCTTTTACTTTAGTAAAATCTGCATACCACCCGCCTCTTCCATCGGAAAATTTTTCAATTGTACCGAAAATATTATTGTATGTAGGAGATGTTTCTAGAACAACAGGACACGATTTTACGCCTGTATTATCAAGTATTATATTAATTTCATACTCTTTAAGATAATCGACCACGAGACCCTCTTGAGTTTCTTCGGTAGCGGGTTTTTGTCCTTTGAATATCTCAAGATTAGAGAGGATATCCTCTTCGACTTCCTCAAGATAATTTATAATTTTTTCACTCTTATGTTCTTTTTTAATCTCATCCATAGTTATATGAATAACATTCGCTACAAAAGATTTTTCGAGTTCAGTAATTTTTTCTTGATATGTTTGGCTAAGCTTAAGACTTTGCTTAAATACTTTAGCAAGTTCTTCTTGATAGGATGAATATTTTTTAATAAAATCATCCGCCTGGGCTTTAGTGATTTTGTCTCCTTTAACGTATTCGCCTAGTTGCTGCATAAATACAGGTTCATTCTCAATTACGGCAAGAATTTCGGGACGAGTAAGTTCACCCACTTTCACCTGCCCGAGAGTAAAATTATCTTTTTTGAGTTTTTCCTCGAATTCATTCATTATGGCAGATTGCGATGTACCAAATTCTTCGAGCAGCTTTTTCTTTTGACTGATAAATGGATCATTGCTAAGAAATAGAGGAATTTTTTCCTGCAAAAATTTAATTGCTTTATATAATGCTTCTTTGAATTCAACAGCTTTGCCCGCAGGAAATTCTAATAGCGTTGGTCTGTCTCTATCTTTAAAATTATTTACATAAGCATAATCTTTTAGTTGAGAGCAATCCGGACTAATCGATTCTAATACTGATTTTATTGATGTAAATTTACCCGTACCGGATAAACCGGTTACGAAAATATTATAACCGGGGCTTTTTAATTCCACACCAAGCTTTAATGCTTTTAGTGCTCTTTCCTGTCCTACAATTCCTTCAATCGGTTTTAGGTGAGATGTAGTTTCAAATTCAAAAATTTCCGGATCGCAGACCCATCTTAATTCTTCCGGATTTAGTTCCGTCGGTTTAGAAGCTTTTTTTAGAGGCATAATTTTCCCGTATATGTTCTTTCAGTATTAAAATATACTGCTTTTATAGAATTTTTGTTTTATTATTTTCTTCATATAAATTAATTTATATTTGGGATTGTAATTCCCCCCATTTTGGGTTGGGAATGGTCTATTTATTTTAAAAAGTATAAAGAATGAAAAATATTTTTCCCCTTTTAGAAAATCCTGCATTTACAAAAGAATTAAAAGAACAACTTTCTTTACTCAAGAATCAAAAAGGCAAAATCACCGTAAGCCAATTTTATGGTTCATCAAAAGCCCTTTTTGTTTCAGAAATTTTCTCAGATAATAATCATATATTAATTTTATTACCTTCAATCCAATCAGTCCATGAATTAGCCGTTGAACTCTCTCTTCTTGGATTTACAGATTTCGTAGTTCAAATTGATGATTTTTCAAAAGAATCTATTCAAGAGAGATTGACTGTAATTAGCAATAAAGATAAGTTTATTGCTATCTCCACTTATGAAGTATTAAGGATTAAACTTCCATCGAAGAACGAATTAAGTAATAGAACCACAACTATAACTGCGGGCGGTGAACCTAGTTATGATGAACTGGTGGAATATCTAAATTTACTAAATTATAATAAAGAGAAATTTGCAGAGGATCCGGGAGATTATGCAATTCGAGGGTCGATAATCGATTTTTGGTCATTCAGCGAAAAGATGCCCTGTAGAGTAGAATTTGATGGAGACTTCTTAGAATCGATCCGTTATTTTGATTCCGATAGTCAACGTTCTCTAAATAAAGTAGAGAGTGTTACTCTCGCTGCTATTATCGATTCATCCGAGAGTAATGAATCAGGAAATATTTTTAATTATCTTGATAGCCCTCTTGTATTTGCATCTCAATTCGAGCTGAGTCATTTCTTCTCTCCCTCTGATTCAGAAAAAGAAGAAGAGAGCGAAGAGACCATAGAAATTGATGCATCTATAAGAGAAGAACTTTATTCGGATAGAAAAAAAACGTCATCGATAGAAGACGAAAAACCAAAAATCGAAAATCAATTCAGTTTAGATGATCTTTTTGCTCATAACTGCCGCTGGATAATTGAAGAAGAACTGGAACAAAGCGGCAATAGAATTAATCTTCAGATAAGCGAAATACAGCCAATCAATTCTAATTTTGAACTCTTTTTTAATATACTTTCCGAGCAAAGGAAAAAGAATAATCAGATTGTCCTTGCCGTAGAAAATGAACTTCAAGTAAGAAGGTTGATCGATCTGCTTTCCGAATATAAAGAAGAACTTTCGGAGATGATATTATCGGGAAATATTAAGGTTGCTGTTTTTCCCATTAAAAGTGGTTTTTATTCAAAGCCAGATCATCTATTTCTCGTTACCGATTATCAGATTTTTAATAAGCCATACCGCACGAAACTACCCGGAAAATCGAAAGTAAAAAAATCGCGCATTAAAGATTTAGCCTCAATAAAAAAAGGCGATTATGTTGTTCACCAAAATTTTGGTATCGGTATGTATGCCGGTCTCGAAAATATTAAAATTGGCGATATCGAACAGGAATCGATAAAAATTCTTTATGCCGAAGGTGGTGTGGTTTATGTTAATCTAAACTATTTCTCATTAGTGAAGAAATTTTCTCAGAAAGACAATATACCTCCAAAACTTTCATCTCTCGGAAGCGGTGAATGGAAAAAAACCAAAAAGAAAGTAAAAGCACAGATTAAAGAAGCCGCACGCGAATTAATTACTTTATATGCAAAACGTAAATCATCAGAAGGATATGCTTTCAGCAGCGATTCTATATGGCAAAAGGAATTAGAAGCATCATTTTTTTATGAAGATACACCCGATCAATCCAAAGTAACAGAAGAAGTAAAGCTCGATATGGAAGGACGCAATCCGATGGATCGACTAGTATGCGGCGATGTGGGATTCGGGAAAACGGAAATAGCGGTGCGAGCAGCATTCAAATCAATCAATGATGGTAAACAAGTTGCTTTACTTGTACCGACTACAATCCTAGCCGAACAACATTATAATACTTTCAAAGATCGTCTTGCTCGATTCCCGGTTCGAGTTGCAGCAATGAGTCGATTCCAAACAAAAACGCAGCAAAATGAAACACTTGAGAAACTTGAAAAAGGTGAAGTGGATATTTTAATTGGCACTCACCGCATCCTTTCAAAAGATATAAAATTCAAAGATCTCGGATTACTGATTATAGATGAGGAACATCGCTTTGGTGTAATGCATAAAGAGAAATTAAAATCTCTAAAGGCAAATGTTGATTCGCTTACACTTTCTGCTACTCCGATTCCTCGAACACTAAATTTATCTTTACTCGGTGCGCGCGATCTTTCGATTATTGCTACTCCTCCGCCGAATAGGCAACCGATTTATACACGAGTGGATATATTCGATATCAAGAAAGTTCGCGATTGGATAAATACCGAAATAAAAAGAAACGGTCAGGTTTATTTTGTTCATGACCGAGTTCAATCGATTGAAAAAATTACAGGATTTTTACAGAAGTATATGCCTAGCGTTTCATTCGGAGTGGCACACGGGCAGATGAAGCCTGCACAGTTAGAAGAAGTTATTTATGATTTTCTAAATAAAAAATATCACGTCTTAGTAGCGACCAAAATTATCGAATCAGGACTAGATATTCCAAATGTAAATACAATTATTATTAATCGTGCGGATCGATTCGGGTTAGCAGAGCTTCATCAATTAAGAGGTCGTGTAGGAAGAAGTGATCGTCAAGCTTATGCTTTTCTTCTTGTTCCTTCTTTGGATTCAATTTCTAAGAAAGCCGTAAAAAGATTGCAGGCAATCGAAGAATATACCGATTTGGGAGAAGGATTTAATCTTGCGATGCGCGATCTTGAAATTCGGGGTGCGGGCAATCTACTAGGCACCGAACAAAGCGGGAATATCGATTCTGTTGGTTTCGATACTTATATGAAACTACTCGATGAAGCTGTAGAAGAACTTAGACAGGACGAATTTAAGGATGTATTCAAAGATCTTCCAAAGCAAATCGAAAGGAGCGAACCTACAATCGATTCCTATTTCGAGATCGGAATACCAAAAGGTTTTATGCCCGATCAAGCCGACCGCCTCTCTTTCTATACTGCATTATTTTCTATTATGCGCCTCGAAGAAGTCGATGAAATTAAAGAAGAGATGGAGGATCGGTTCGGTAAGACTCCTCCGATTGTAGAGCGTGTGATTATGACTGCCATTCTTCGCTATCATGCTTCTTATGCCATGCTCGAAAGAATTGTTATTCAAAGAAATCGTATTGCATTAATTCTACCAAAAGGAGAAAAAGAATCTTTCTATAAAGAAAAGTTTGTTAAATTACTTGAGTACGTTAATGTAAAATATTCTAAAGAAGTAAAACTCGTTCAAACGAATGAATCACTAAAACTTGAGATGACAAATAAAATTAATTCTCCTGAGGGAATATTAAAATATCTAATAGAGTTTGTAGGAGAATTAAGTAAAATTATTTCTAATTAGCATAATCACTAATAACGGGACTAATAATGAGCGATTACAAAGGTTACCGAGGCAAAGCATTAGAAACATTGAAAAAATTTAAGGCATTAGTTTGGAGCGATGTGGAATTAATTACCGATAAAGGAAATTTCAAAGGAATAATATTACCCCGCTCGGAGACAGCAGATCCACTTCATATCGTAATAAAATTAAATGTCGGTTATAATATCGGCATCGCCGCTAAATCGATTAAAGATATTAGTATATTCGGAAGGAAAGAAGCTCATTATAAAATTCCTGAAAAAGAATTTCCTGTTGATCCTAAAAAACCGAGAGTTAAACTTCTTGGTACGGGCGGTACAATTGCTAGTAGATTGGATTATCGTACCGGTGCGGTAATACCTGCATTCTCTCCGGGAGAACTTTATGGCTCAGTGCCTGAACTCGCAGATTATTGCAATCTCGAAACCGAAAAACTCTATGGTGTGTTTTCTGAAAATATGGGTCCCGATCAATGGAAAGGTACTGCCGAGGCGATCGGACGCGAAATTGAAAAAGGTGTAGAAGGAATTGTAATCGGGCATGGTACCGATACGATGCATCATACCGCTGCAATTCTTTCTTTTATGGTTCAAAATTCACCTGTGCCGATAGTAATGGTGGGCTCTCAAAGGTCTTCGGATCGACCTTCTTC
>CALDDL010000124.1 GCA_937936675.1 uncultured bacterium | reverse complement strand
GATTTGGTAAAGAAAAATAAACTCGTTAATGCGATTAATTTCAATTATCGTTTTTATCCTTTGATTCAGCATGCAAAGAGAATTATAGAAAAGGGAGAGCTAGGAGATATTTATCTTACTCATGGTCATTATCTTCAAGATTGGCTTTTTTATAATACCGATTATAATTGGCGTTTAGAGCCCGAGATAAGCGGTGCCTCACGCGCTGTAGCAGATATCGGCTCGCATTGGTGCGATATGATTCAATTTCTTACAGGGATGAAAATTAAAAAAGTATTCGCAGATATTTTTACGATTCATAATACTCGTCTTAAACCTAAGCAGGCAGTTGAAACATTCAAAGGAAAAGAGATTGATGCCTCATCAAATGCCGATGAAGTTAAAATTAATACGGAAGACGGCGGCAATATAATTTTCCAATTCGAGAATGGGAGAAGAGGTGTATTTACCGTTTCGCAAGTAAGCGCAGGAAGAAAGAATAATTTTGAGTTCGGAATTGATGGAAGCAAAAAGGCTATTAAATGGAATCAGGAAGAACCGAATCAATTATGGATTGGGTATAGAGAGAAACCAAACGAAATATTAATAAAAGATCCTTCGCTTTTAGAGCCCGAGGCAAGAGGCTTTGCTCATTATCCGGGCGGGCATCCCGAAGGTTATCCCGATGGACCGAAAAATCTTTTTATCCAAGTATATGAACTTATCCGCTCGGGTAGAGACCCGCAGAGCGAGAAAAAGGTTTTTGCTGATTTTGAAGATGGACTTTATGAAAATAAAATTATTGAAGCAATTATAAAAAGCAGCGCCGAAGAACGCTGGATAGAAATTAATTAAGCAGGAGATAGAAAATGAAATTAGGATTTTTAACGGCATGCCTTCCAAATCTCGGATTAGATGAATTGGTAAAATTCGCATCGGCAAAAGGATTCGATACATTAGAGCTTGCGGCTTGGCCTGTGGCTTCAGACCGTGATTATCAAGCTCGTCAAATAGATGCGGCAAATTTTACTAAAGATGATGCAGAGAAAGTAAATGAATTATTCTCATCTAATAAACTTGAAATATCCGCAATGGCTTTTTATGAGAATAATCTTCATCCGGACTTAAAACAGAGAGAAGCCTTCCTTAATCATTTGAAAAAAGTAATAGATACGGCATCGCTTCTCGGTGTGAAATTAGTGGGTACTTTTGTAGGAGCGAGACCAGATAAATCACCGACCGAAAATATGAAAGAGATCGGAGTTGTATTCCGTGAATTAACAAAATATGCCGGCGATAAAAATGTTTCTCTGATGATAGAAAACTGTCCTATGGATCATTGGGTGAAGTTTGGTCTTCCGGGTAATTATGCTTATTCACCTGAATTGTGGAGAGCTTTATTCAATGAAGTACCGGCAGAGAATTTTGGATTGAACCTCGATCCCTCCCATCTTTATTGGCTCGGAATCGACCATGTGAAATTAATAAAAGAATTTATGCCTAAGATTTTCCATACGCATGCAAAAGATACAGAGATGCTAATCGATGGAAAAAATAATTACGGTGTATTCGGAAGGCAGATCGATCCAATACCGTGGAAATCGGGATGGTGGCAATATCGCATGCCGGGACTCGGCGAAATCGATTGGGGGAAATTTATATCTGAACTAAAAGCTAACGGTTACGAAGGTATATTATCCATTGAGCATGAAGACCCGATGTATGAAGGTGAAGAAGAAAAAATTAAAGAGGGGCTGGAACTGGGTTATAAACATTTATCACAATTTATTTAAATCTCTAATTCAGAGGAATAGATGAAAGAAAAATTATTAGAAGATTATTTCCAATATGGAAGTCAATATTATAGAGCACCATCACCGCATAGCGAGGATTGGGAAAAAGACCTTAAAAAAATGTCTGAACTTGGATTTAATACTATAAAGTATTGGGTGCAATGGAGATGGAATAATCCTTCCGAAGGTGAATACTACTTTGAAGATATAGACAAGTTAATGGAGCTTTCGGTTAAGTATAACTTAAAGGTGATGCTAAATACAATATTTGATGTAGCTCCGGCATGGATATATAAAAAATATCCCGATGCATCAATGATAACTTTATCGGGAAGAGCCATCGGTCCGCAGACTCAGCCGCATAGACAAATAGGTGGTCTCGGTTACTGCTTTAATCATGATGGTGTGATGGAACATTTTTATGAATTTCTGAAAGAGACTATAAAAAGATATAAAGATCATCCGGCACTTGAGATATGGAATGTGGGAAGCGAACCGGAACTAACGAGTAGTATGGCGGAGATGCGTGCTTATGCAGATGATGCTGAGAAGATGGGCGATATGCTTTGTTACTGCGATAACTGTCAAAAAAAATTCAAATCGTGGGTTGTAAATAAATATGGCTCACTCGAGAAATTGAATTTCGCATGGAATAGAAATTACAAATCAAGCGAGGAAATTGAGATACCCAAAACAAGAAATACCTTTAATGACGTAATCGATTGGAGAATGTTTTTTGTTTATACATTAGGAGAAAACGTAAAGAAAAGATTTGAGACTGCTAAGGTAATTGATGAAGGGAAACACCCATTGATGTGTCATCATGTATTCATTCAGGGATTTCCTGTAACTTCTACTGCAAGCGATCCATGGAATGTGGGACGCTTCGGCGATCTCCATGGCTTTACGCAGATGGATGATGTAGGAATGATCGATATACTCCGTTCATGCGCTAAAGGCAAGCCCGTAGTATCTGCAGAGATGTTGATGCTCCCTGGATATACTCTTGATATGCCCGAAAATATTGATGAAAATGATATTAAGAAATTCGTGTTTAGCGGAATTGCGGGAAATCTAAAAGGTTTTGTCTTCTGGCAGTATCGTCCCGAAATCCTCGGAAGAGAAACACCCACGTGGGGACTAAGTTTTCTAGACGGAGAAATGACATCTTGGCTTGATAGTTATTCACAAATCGGAAGAACAATAAATAAAAATTATAAATACTATAACCATGCAGCACCCAAAAAAGCTGAAGTGGCAATTATATATAATCCCGAAAACCAAGTATTTGCTTGGGCTTCTACGGGTAATGAAAAATCGGCAACTGATTCGCTCCTCGGATGGCATCGTTCTTTGTATAATAATAATCATGTAATCGATTTTATTCACCCTGTTGAGTTCAGCGAAGAATGCCTGAATAATTATAAGGTGATAATATATCCATTCCCTTATGTATTAAATAAAAAGATGGCAGACTTACTTAAAGCATGGGTGAAACAAGGCGGAGTATTAATAGGAGAAAGTTATTTCGGCGGCTGGAATATTGATAGAGGACAACATGAAAAAGTTGTTCCCGGTTTCGGTTTGGATGAAGTATTCCAAGCCAAGCAGGATATAGTTCATCCCGCTAAAAATGAAAATTATGCATTGATAATTCCTAATAAAAATATTTTCAATATCGATACACCGATCAAAGGTTCGTTTGTAAAAGAGACTTTCAAATTAAACGGTGCTAAAGAATTAGCTTCGTTCGATACAGGCGGTATTGCAGCTACCTATTCCGAATATGGAAAAGGGAAAGCAATACTCGTAGGTTCTTATATCGGAATGAATTTCCTTAGAAAAAATTTCAAAGAGAATGCTGATTTTATTTCTGCTATTGTTGATTATGCCGTTAAGTTGGATAAACCTCTTATTAAGAACAATTCTCAAGTGAGAGTGGATCATCTAAAAGCTGGTGAGAAAGATTTAGTATTCGTGCGTAATCTGACGTTAGAAAATGTGGAAGATGAAATTATATTAAGCGGTATCGAAGATAAGATGTTGATTGAACAATTCGATAAAGAATCTAATTCCGTTGTCAATGGCAAAATTAAAATTACGCTATCGGCTAAGGAGGTTAAGATTTATATTGGTTAGGCAGTTAATAAAAACTCAATTTGATGATGCTACAGTTAAGCGCAATTACCGAATAAATATAGCTGATGGGGCGATGTTTTCTTTTGCTATGGCTCTTGTCTCTCAGCAGACGGTAATTCCTGTTTTTATTAAATCAGTTGGTGGAAGCAGTATCGCAATCGGAATGATACCGGTTATATGGACTATCGGATTTAATTTCCCGCAGATACTTATTGCTAATTATGCGAGTAATCAACCGTATAAAAAACCGCTCCTTTTAATCACGGGGATATTTCAGCGTTTGTTTTGGTTGGCTTTGGCAATTGCAAGTTTTTATTTAGTAGATACTATTCCGGTTGGCTTTTCGGTTACAATTGTATTTATCCTTTTGGCATTAGCTGCGATAGGAGGGGGACTTAATTTCCCCGGTTGGTTCGATCTTATTTCAAAAATTACTCCCACAAATCTTCGGGGTCGATTATTTGCTTGGCGTGTCGCAATTGGTGCTCTGCTTGGATTTGCGGGTGGATATACGGTCAAATATGTGTTGGATAAAATGTTCTATCCTTATAATTATTCAATGCTATTTATTATAGCATTTTTAGTAACGATGATCTCTTATTCGCTTTTATTTTTTATCAAAGAGGATACTCCAAATAA
>CALDDL010000123.1 GCA_937936675.1 uncultured bacterium | reverse complement strand
ACACCGGGAATTGGAAGAAAAACCGCCGAGAGAATGATTATTGAACTTCGTGATAAAATTAATGCCCTTTCTCATTCAATTGAATTGGGTGAAGAAAGCGTCACCCAGCTAAAATCTTATACAGTTCGTAATGATGCTGTTACCGCATTAGTTAATCTTGGTTATAATCAAAAGATCGCCGAGCGTGCTGTGAGAGCTTGCCTAGATAAAAATCCTGAGGCAAAGATTGAAGACTTAATTAAGGATTCACTCGCTGCTCTAAATAGTTAGCTTAAAGAAAAAAACATAATTTATAATAAAGAATTATTTTTATGAACATACAGATATTTGGCACGGTTAAGTGCTTCGACACAAAAAAGACCGAACGCTTCTTTAAAGAAAGAAAAATTCCATATCATTTCAGAAATCTTGCCGAAAAGGGAATCTCTCCGGGAGAATTGGATAGCATCAAACGAGTTTATACCGTAGAAGAATTAATTGATACCGAAGGGAAAAGATATCGTGAGCGGAACTTAAAATTTATGACTCACGATATCGAAACTGAATTATTAAATGATCCTCTGCTATTCAAAACACCGATAGTAAGGAATGGCAAAGAAGTAACGCTCGGCTACCAACCGGATATCTGGAAGAAGTGGTCTGACCAAGATTAATTCCTAACTTGCACCGGTTGGCATAAGGTTGCACTTATGTGATTCCGATTGCACTCAATTGCACCGAAGGGCACTAGCCTGCTTAGAGGTGCTCCGATGTGAACTAACACGCATCGAACCGCAATAACTTGCACTAAGTTGCTTCGTACTGCACTTAATCTCCAACGATTGCACCTATTCGCACTAATGTGAACCGAACCGCACTGAATTGTTTGCAACTGCACCCAATAGCACCAAGCAGCATCAGTATGCCGAAACAATTAGTATTCTATACTGCCTTTTTCTTTTTTCTGAAAACAAAAATACTTACTAAAACAAAGAAGAGAAAACTTGCCCATGCAAATGAATCTCCTATAACAGCATAGATAGTTTGTTGTCCCTTCATCGGCACATCGGAATAAAAGATTTCATCTTTAGTATTAAAATAATTCTGATATGATAAAACTTCTCCTTTATAATTGAAAGAAGCCGATAACCCACGCGAAGCTGAACGAACTAGATTAAATCCCTGCTCGATAGCTCTGAAAGAAGCTGCATAGGTGTGATACGGTGTAATCTCTTTCCAATCGTTTCCGGGGACAAGCATAATATCAACGTTCATTTCATTGACCTGCTGAATCAATTCATGAAAATCCATATCAAAACAGATAACAGAACTTATACGTCCATAAGGCGAATCAAAGTACCGAATCACACCATCACCATAATTCCCCTCTCCCGGAGTGGGTTTTGCTTTATAATATTCAAATAATATTTTTCCGTCCGGAGATATCCAAGTAATCTTATTCATCGGTCTTACATCAGGATTTTCTATCGGGTATATCAATAAAGGAAGTCCAATATATATTTGGTTATTCACTGCTGCCGATTTTGCTTTCTCTATATATTCAGCTTCTTTATCGGAATTAAGATTTAGCATTATTTCATTTCCAAAAACAAATTTTGCTTCAGACTTAGCCGCTATTTCACAGTTATTCAAAAAGCTGCTATTAATTTTTTCATTAATAGAGTCGGGTTGATCGTTAAAAATATGCTGCATGTCTGAACTTGGTATATTAATAGACGCAATTTTTACAGTTCTGATAGAAGAAACATTTGTTAAACGAATCTGTCCCCAAAGAATGACTATAATGATAGGGAATAGATAAGCCCAAGAAGCTTTGCGTAATGCAGACTTATCAAAATTATTATCTAATAGCCAGTTGATAATAGATGCTGTCCAGAGAATTATAAAAGTAATTCCCCAAAGACCTGTTATGGAAATTATTTGCAATAATGGCAAGGATGATTGTGTGGTTGACAAAGCTCCAAAACTTCCTCCGGGATTTGTCAAAACAGAAATGTATTCCATAATTACATATACAGATGGAAGAACAAGCGTGGAAATAATTCCCTTCAAACGCTGTGAATAAATTCTATCGATAAGAAAAACAAGAGCTGTGAATAAGCTCATCATAAAAGTCATTACATAATAAAATATACCCGAAACCGGAACCAATTCTTCCCAGATGAAGATATTGGAAATAAATCCCGCTGCAATTAAGAATAAAAATCCCTTCAATGGTTTTTGAAATCTGAGAAAACGTACTAAAAATACCGGTGCTAAAAATGCAGCTATCGGTATAGCCCAACGACCGTTAGAAAAGAAAAGAGATATAAAACCGATTAGAAGATAAAAGTAAGAGAAGTGTACTTTTGTTTTAACTGAACTCAACATTATTACCCCATGATCAAATTAATTATATGTTTTTACTGCTAATATATTCCCACGCTTAATTCCACCTTTTATTGAGGCGGAATTGGCATAAAAATTAATATCTATAATTTTACTTCTAATTTTTGAATCAGGAGTTTCAGTCGAATTTATATTTGAATCAATTTGATAAAATTACTTCATTGTTTTATCAATTCCAAAACTATCAATTAATAAACTACACTTTACTATGACGATAAAACCAAAACTAATTCATTAACTCTATCCCCTCCCCACTTTAATATTCACGTTGTGCTCTTTTTTATCATTCACTAATGGAATATAATTTCTATTTATTTCTTTGCCATACTCATTAATTGAAACAAAACCCTTATCTCCATCAACTTGATTAATCGTAATATTATATCTTGTTTCATGATAGTGATAAAATATTTTGTAGCTGTTCCAATCCTTAGGGATGCATGGATTAATATATAGTTTATCTATTTCAAGATGCAACCCAAGTAATGATTCAATTATTAAACGGTACATCCAACCGGCAGAGCCGGTGTACCAAGTCCAGCCGCCCCTTCCTGTATGAGGTGCCGCCGCATAAACATCCGCAGCAACTACGTACGGCTCTACTTTATAAGTCTCGATTCCCTCGACAGAATGACCATGATTAACGGGATTAATAATATTAAATAGTTCCCATGCATTCTTTCTATCACCAATTTGAGCAAAAGCCATTACAGCCCAAATAGCCGCATGAGTATATTGCCCTCCATTTTCCCTTACTCCCGGAACGTACCCTTTTATATATCCCGGTTCTAATTTTGATTTATCAAATGGGGGATCCAGAAGTTGGATTAATCCGTTATCCCTTTTTACTAAGTATTTATTGAGTGAATCGATTGCTTTAAGCGAACGATCTTTTTCTCCCGCGCCCGAAATAACTGACCAGCTTTGAGAAATAGAATCGATCTTACATTCTTCATTGATTTTTGAACCGAGCGGAGTGCCGTCATCAAAATATGCTCTTCTATACCAATCTCCATCCCAGCTATTCTTTTCAATATTTGACTGCAAGATCGTCATCTCTTTTTCGCATAGCTCAATAAATTTAGTATCGTTTTTTATAGCTGCAATTTTTTTGAATTGCGATAATACTTCATAAAGGAAAAAAGCTAACCATACGCTTTCCCCTTTTCCTTCCATTCCGATTAGATTCATACCATCATTCCAATCGCCGCCGCCAATAAGTGGGAGTCCGTGTTCACCAAAATTCAATCCTCTTTGTATCGCTCTCTGGCAATGCTGATATAGAGTGCCGGAATTAGATGAAATAACAGGAAGCTCATAATAGGAATCATCTTCGGCTCTCAGCGGACGTCCTTCGAGGAAGTTTCTGCTTTCATCTAGCACACCCGTATCACCTGTGCTTAATACGTATCGGCTTACAGCCAATGGAAGCCATAAATAATCATCCGAGAAATGAGTCCTGACTCCGCGTCCCAATGGTGGATGCCACCAATGCTGAACGTCTCCTTCGATAAATTGATGACTCGAATTTATAAGCAATTGCTCGCGCGTAATTTCCGGTTTTGAATGAATTAATGCCATTACATCCTGCAATTGATCCCTAAATCCGAAAGCACCGCCGGATTGATAGTAACCACTTCTGCCCCAAATTCGGCATGATAAAGTTTGATAGAATAGCCAGCCATTTGCAAGTACATCCAAAGACTTATCCGGAGTCTCGGTCTGAACCGCACCTAGTGCTTCTTTCCAGTACTGCCATACTTTTTCAATGGCTCCGTGTGCTTTATTGAATCCACTATAGCGAGTAATTAAAGCTTCGGCATCATTACGATTATTACCCGAACCGAGCTTGAAAACAAGTTCATATTCTCTTCCGTTTTCAAATTCGAATGGGACTTGAATTGCCGCACAAGGATCTAATCCCGCTCCTGATTTCCCCGATAGATGCGCTAATTTCATTGCTGCGGGATTTTCTAATGTTCCGTTTCGTCCAATAAATTCTGTTCGATTACATGTGAATGATATTTTATCGTTATCAACTTGGAAAAATGATACTTTCTCCGGGAAATCATGATTATATGAATTTCTTGCAAAGATTGCTCCCATAGATGTATCAATTTCACTTACTACATGCATTGAAGTCTTTGAAGGAAGATCACCCAAGACTAATTCAACAAATCCGTAAACAGATAATTTTCTTGCTCTGCCTGAATCATTCCAAATTTTGATTGAAGAAAATTTTATTGAATCATCAATTGCTACATAGACCCAAAGTTCAGTTCTTATTCCGGTCTCCGTATGCTCAAAAACAGTGTAACCAAATCCATGACGTGTTACGTATTTCCCATGCCCGCGTTTTGGAAGTGGTGTTGGAGACCAAAAATATCCGGTCTCATCGTCTCGAATATAAAATAGCTCTCCGCTCACATCGGAAACCGGATCGTTATTCCATGGCGATAATCGATATTCATGTGCATTCTCATACCACGTATAAGCTATGCCGCTTTCGGTTGCTATCGTTCCGAATTTCGGATTAGCAATAACGTTAGACCAAGGCATAGGCGTAATTTTGTTACTCGTTGAGACTATTATATACTCACGTCCATCCGGAGTGAATCCACCATAACCATTAAAGAATATTAGACCTTCTCCATGAAATTCTTCCACTTTTGTTTGAGGCGGAGAATAAACTCTAATATTTTTTAATTTCTCTACCGTAAATTCTTTACTTCTAAGTTTATTTACTTGTGCTTCGAGCGTACCTGCAGAATCGGTTAAAATCACTCGAGCAACAGTCTGAGTCAAAATTCTATCTTCATCTGAAATCTGATCTGTTAGACGAACAAATACTCCTCCCGGACGATCGATTTTGTTCGATTCAATATTTGCAGAGACGAGACGTAATATCTGCTCTTGAAGTTCTTGGCGATATCCTGCATGATCATCATTCCAAATAACTAGATCAACCGATAGACCTTTTATGCTCCAATATGAATGTGCTTTCAACATTGAGAGAACCAAATCGATATTCTTAATATCCTCAATTATTACAAGTACTATCGGCAGGTCACCCGATATAGCATAAGCCCAAAGTGCTGACTGCCCCTGTCTATTACGAGCAATTATCGATTGATTAGCGCGTAATAAATTGTTTGAATAAACTATCGAATTAGCGAGCTTACTATAAAGTTGTGCATCCGATGCGGTTGCATTAATTTGTCTTAATATTACCTGTGAGTGAGTCCATGATAGTTCGAATACGCGATTAGATAAACGCCTATCCTGATATCTTTCAATCAATGATAATGCTTGGGCGCGAGTCTCTCCGATTCCATAAATTATATCTATTGTTGCGGTTTTATCAGGTTCAAGTCTGATACGATATCTTACTGATGCAATCGGATCAAGTACAGAGCCTTCGCTATTAGATAATTCGGCAGTACCCGTTAATGCAACCGGATTTGCGGTTGTATTACCTCTCCCAATAAATTTCGCTCTATCTGTCTCAAAAGATACATCGAGGATTTCAGCTTTTCGGACAGCGATAGTATGAAGCATCCATTGTGTTTTTTCATCACTCGAACGCGGTCTCCTTTTGGCTAAAATTGCCTGCTTCTCTTTTATTATCTCCGTTTGTAGAAATAAATTTCCGAATGCGGGATGAGAATTATCGGCACTCGGAGGATTCATTACTATCTCTGCATAACTTGTGATTTCTATTTCACGAGCAACCTTTGCTCTATTAGTAAGATGTAGTCTCCTTATTTCAATATCATCTTCGGGCGAAATAACGATTTGTGTATTAGCTTCATAACCGAAATCACTTCTCTTAAATTCTGCGTTTCCTTCAGAGAAGATAGCTTCATAATTTTTTGATTCTTTTAATGTTGGCTGATAAGTATTAGACCAAAATTCTTTGGTTTCCAAATCTCTTAAATAGCAAAATGCGCCCCAATTATCAGTCGTAATATCCTCACGCCAGCGAGTCAAAGCTAGATTCTTAAATCTGCTATAACCACCACCGGCACTTGTTACCATTATATGATATCTTCCATTTGAAAGAAGCTGAGTTTCAGGGACTATGATATTTGGATTAGTAATAATTCTAATCGGAGTTTCGGAAACAAGAGTATTGGTCTGAGTATCAGAAAATACTGTAGAACTAATATTAGAAAATGCCGTCTGTGGAATTTTTTCTTGAAGCAGTAATTGTGCGGCATCAAAAGATGGATCAGAAACAAATCTTCTCTGCATCGGAGAATCCAATAATAGATAAGTCAATGCAAGAAGAGTCATCCCTTCATGATGTACCATAAATGATTTAACAATTTCATTTGATTTACCTCTTGGCAGTCGAGCCGGAGTATAATCGACAGCTTCATAAAATCCATATCTACCCACAACACCTTGATCGGCAAGATTCTGGAGATTCTTACATGCTTCTTCGGGTTCTACCATCAATCCGAGAGCCGAAGCATAAGGAGCTATTACCAAATCCTCAGCTAATCCTCTTTTAAGTCCAATTCCCGGAACACCAAATGCTCTATACTGATAATTAAGATTTACATCAGACGCATTATAACCCGATTCCGAAATACCCCACGGCACGCCTCTTTGTTTTCCGTAATTTATTTGCCGCCGTACTACCGATTTATAAGTCTGATCCAATAAGGTATTTTCATAATTCGGCATTATTAATAGCGGCATGAGATATTCGAACATCGAACCGCTCCATGAAAGAAGTACCGGACTTCCTCCAGTGGCAGTAATTAATCGTCCTAAAGCAAACCAGCTTTCCTGAGGTAAATGCCCATAAGCAATTGCAATATAACTTGCCAAACGAGCTTCGGAAGCTAATAGATCATAATAACTTCCATCTTTTTTATTCTTCTCGACGTTATATCCTATTGAAAGCAAGTGTCTAGAAGCGCTATATAAGAAATCATATTCGATCATTGCTATACTATATGCTTGATTAGCTAGGGTACGTATAGATTCTATTCTTTCATTTGCCTTTTGAGCCGATTGTATAATTAATTGAGATAACTCATTTAGTTTCTTCTTTCTTTCGTCCGTTATTTCCTGATTTAATTCTCCTTCCAAAATAGAAATAAATTCATTTTGCAAATTTGATAATTCATTTAGGGAGGGAATATTTTCTTTAAATGGGAATAAATCGCTTATATCTGTGAATTCAGAAACAGTTAACCATGGGACTAAGTCCTTTACCTGATCAACAATATTATAAGTTTGTTTTTGAAGTGTGATTAACCATGATTTTGTTTCGCCTTCTTGAATATCTATTAAATCAATTTTATTTACCAATTGAGATATTTCACTAAGATTCTCCCATAATATTTTTAATGAATTAATAGGAGCTCTTTTGATCGCTTCAAATGCTAATTTCAATTCATTAATTGGGAAGAAATCTTTTTTCTCCATTCCTTCGATTGCTATCTTGTAAGTATCTTCCAAACCATCGAATAAATTTGGATTTAGGATTAGCTCCTCGGGAAGAGTGAGCAGTCCCTGCCTAAGAGTAAGTAATAATCCTGATAAATTACCGCTATCGACAGATGATACATACAGAGGTTTAAGAGGCATTAAAGTCAATGTGTCATACCAATTATAAAAATGCCCTCTAAAGCGTTCCAATTTTTCCATCGTCTTTATTGTATTGGAAACACGATTAACCAATTCACCCGAGGTGATATAACCAAAGTCATAAGCCGATAAATTGGCAATGAGAGCCATACCAATATTAGTGGGAGACGTCCTATGCGCAATTATTCCATGAGGTATTTCTTGATAATTATCGGGCGGAAGCCAATTCTCGTGTTCATTCACAAACGTATCAAAATATGCCCAAGTCCTGCGAGTAATGAGTCTTAAGAATTCTTTCTCCGATTCGCTAAGTTCTGCTTGCTTCGATTTTAATGGCAGACTTATCCACCAGTTAACTATGGGTGAAAGTGCCCATACAAAAAGTATAGGTATAGCTATTATCGGTACTGTATAATCAGTAAAATAAAATGCAGCAATTACTGCCGCAACAAATAAAGGAGAGAATAAATTCTTTTTAAATGTTTCGGCAAGATTCAGTCTTTGGTTTTTTCCAAAAATATTAGATGGTGTCCATTCCAATAAACGAGTTTTAGAAAATGTCATTCGCCAAAACACTCTAACGATTGCATCTAAAGCAAATGAAGCTTCAAAAGGAAGATTGATAAATGTAAACAGAATTTGAGATATATGTGCTCTACTATTATTTGCAAATGAAATTAGATGTTGCTTTAATAATATTTCTTTCTGCTTTTCAAATAGATCAACAATTAATTTGAATATAGCGGGAATAAATATTATACCGATTACAGAGAAAGTCCAAAATAATGGCTTTGGAGAAAAGAACCATGCATAGAGAAGCATTAAAACATAAGAAGGAGTAACCAAACTTCGTCTTAGATTATCAAATATTTTCCAGCGTGAGAGTTTTGATAAAGGATTTTTCCTTAGCTTGCCGTTTATACCCGGCACTCTTGGAAGTATCCATCTCCAAATCTGCCAATCGCCTCTTATCCAGCGATGTCTTCTATTTACATCTATATTATAACAACAGGGATATTCTTCTAGCAGTTGAACATCGCTTAATAAACCCGACCTAACATGGCATCCTTCAAGAAGATCATGACTAAGAATTTTGTTTTCGGGAAAACGGTCTTTAACAATTTTTTGAAACATATCTATATCATAGATCGCCTTTCCTATATAAGAACCTTCACCAAAGATATCTTGATAGACATCGGAGACGGTTCTTGTATATGGATCGATACCCGCATTGCCTCCGAAGAGTTTTGCATAACGGGAGCTTAGTGTCCCCGGGAGACTAATTTCCACTGCCGGCTGCAAAATTGTATATCCATCGGTTACGCATTCTTTCGATTCATCAAACTTTGCTTTATTAAGCGGATGTGCAATAGTGCCAATTAATTGATATGCCGTATCTAAAGGTAAATCAGTATCTGCATCTAATGTTATAATATACTTTGTCGATTTTAATACATCTGTATTACCGACTATAAGCGAGAAGCAATCCTTTGCGCCTCCTCTTAAATATGAATTTAGGTCTTCGAGCTTTCCTCTTTTACGTTCATAACCCATCCAGAGTTTTTCGGCAGGATTCCATTTCCTCGGACGGTGGAATAAATAGAATATATCCTTTCGAATATCTTTATATTTCTCATTGAGTTCATCTATCTTTTCCTTTGCATAAGAAAGGAGCATTTCATCTTCGGGAAGATGCTCATCCGAGGAATCTTTATAGTCTGTTAAAAGTGAGAAATATAAGTTCTTTCGTCTATTAGCCAAAAATCTGATTTCCAAAGATTCTACTAATTCTTTTATTCCTTCTTTACTCGTAATCATACATGGAACTACTACGAGCGTCCTGCTTTTATCTGGAATTTTTTTAGAATAATCTAATCGAGGCAAGGAAGTTGGCTTTATTATCAAAGTGGATAACCAATTAACAAGTGCCACTGCTAATTGACTAACAGCTAAAGAAGATATTATTCCAAGTGCAATAAGAGAATATTCTTTTATTCCTTCTGTATATCCTTTATGAACTAATGCGGCAGTGAAAAGTGCCGTTAATATGAATATCGAACCGAAGAATAATGGAAATGGAATCTTATTTCCTTTTCGTTTAAGGTAAGCACTAAAAGGGAGTTTTGATTTAACTGCACCTTCAAGTTGATAAATTCCTTTATCAACTAAATAATATCCAACGTGAGATGTTCTATGACCTAATCCATCTTTCGTTTCTGCTTCACGTGCAAATGATAATACTTTTTCAGCAATCTGTTCTTCTGATAATTTACTTTTCTTTCCGAGTTTTTCGATTATATGACGGTAATTATCACGTGTTCCGAAATCCATTTTATGATATACATTCATCGGATCTTTTTGGAGAATCTTCTCAACAACACTTTGATATTCAACAAAGTCGCGCCAATTTGTGGAGTTTAATAATCTTAGACTCCCGATACTATTGCTTATAGATACTTGATCGGCTGCCTGATCTTTATTTCCGAGACGAACTAATTGTGCAATACTTGTCCCCTTCTCGCCAAGCAACTGTTCTACCCAGCTTAAAGGAGAAATAATTGAAGGACTTAAACTTTGCAGACGGCGGGCAAATTCCGATACAAATGCCGGAGTAAGTGGCGGTTCTGATCTAACCATATCGGCAATTATCAATATCATACTTTTAGGGTCATTTTTTAATACTTCTATTAGCTGGTTTGCCCAAACCGCGGCTAAGTTTCTTTCAATTCTTCCTTTAGCTATATGCTCTGCCACTCGGCGCAGATTTTCTATCAACGCCAATCGAAGCATTATAGGAATTGCCCATAATTCACCCAATTTTAATGCAGTTACCGATTGATAGGCTTGTAGGAATCGATTAAGATTTTCTAAATCCACTCTTCCATCACCATGTGAAATTATCTCTTCTGCTATATCATAAACTCTAGGAAGGTCTTTTGAATTACCGTTTAATAAACTTGGGAGCTCTTTACTATATCCTTTAGGGAAATGCTTCTTCCCTATACGAATCTGATCTTCAATTAAGTAATAATTATCGAGCAGCCATTCACCTGCGGGAGTAATTAAGTGATTCTCTTTTACTGTTTCATTTAAAAAATAATGTACTTCCGAAAGGAACGTTTCATTTTTATCGAGTCGATTTAATAAAATTTTATTATTTGTTCGCTCCGAAGCCAGAACATGAGATTTTGCAATTATTCTGCCATGCTTTTCCATCTGATCGGCATTGAATAATTCAGCGCGTAGTGGTGCACCATCTTTCTCTGAAAATGAATTTAAACTAAACTTATGCATCTGTGATTTCAAACGGGACATTGTATCGTTAAATTTTGGACTGAATGCCGGCATACTCCTCCATTAAGTTAATATGAAAATATGCTTAAGTATATAAAACTAAGGATAGATAGCACTTTTATAATCGATATTCAAGCGCATAAA
>CALDDL010000122.1 GCA_937936675.1 uncultured bacterium | reverse complement strand
TATCAATACATTTTTCCGAAGCCGGAGAGCGAGTATCACCGTAAGGGGAGTAATATAATTTTACGATTTGGTGAAAAAATAAATAATATAGATAGGATAGCAGCCGCAGAAAAATTTTTAATTAGAGGAAGCAAGAGTGGGATTCATAAAGCTGATGTTATTATCTCGACCGATGAATATACATTAATTGCTGATCCTATTTATGATTTTACGGAGGGTGAAATTGTTTTTGTCCGTTTTGAAGGCGGAATAAAGACGGATAATGGCGTTCCTCTTCTTCCGGTTGAATTTAGTTTTACGATAGCACAAAATGAGATTCCAAAAGAAAAATTTTTACGTTATGAATTTGATAGGCGCGATTCAATAAATGGAATTTCTGAGAATAGATTAGAATTAGATTTGAAAGAATCGGATATAGGATCAGCAAACACAATTCAATCTATAAACGGAATCGTAGTCCCATCCGATTATCCCGAAGTGAAAATTGAGATAAATAAAAACTCCGCTCCCGGTTATATTTATATGAATAATTGGGGTGGAACACCTTATATAATGATACTCGATGGAGACGGTACACCTCTATTTTATAGAAGGATGCCATCACGTGCACGTGATTTCAAAATTCAATCTACCGGCGAAATGACTTATCGGCTTGCAGAAGGGTATGATAAATTTTTTGGAATGGATTCCGGGTTCAATGTGATTCGTGAATATACATGTGGTCCTTATGGAACCGATGAGCATGAGCTTATTCTCCAACCAAATGGCAATGCCTTAATGATTGCTTTAGAATGGCGTCAGATAGATATGAGCAAACTCGTTCCTAACGGTAAGACGAATGCTACTGTAGTCGGTAATCACATAGTAGAAGTAGATAAAAATAATAATATTGTTTTTGAATGGAGATGCTGGGATAATTATAAAATTACCGATGCTATTGGAATAGACTTAACGGCAAGCTATATCGATTATATTCATGCGAATGCTATCGATATAGATAAAGACGGCAATTTATTAGTTTCGGCGAGACACCTAAGCGAAATAACAAAAATAAATAGAACGACCGGAGAGATGATCTGGCGACTTGGCGGACCTGGTAATAAAAACAATCAGTTTACTTTTATTAATGATTCATTTAATGGACCTTCATGGCAGCATGATATCCGCTCGGTAGGTAATAATCACTATACAATATTTGATAATGGTAATTTTCATTCGCCAAAAATTTCTCGAGCCGTTGAATATAAAATTAATGATACGAATAATACTGCCACATTAGTATGGGAATATAAAGACCCTGATAAATATTATACAAGCTGGATGGGAAATGCGCAGCGACTTCCAAACGGGAACACACTAATTTGTTGGGCAGATGGTTCACTTCCTAAAGTTTCGGAAGTTACTCCCTCAGGAGATAAAGTTTATCAATTGGATTTTATCGAAAAATATCATTGCTATCGTGCATTCAAATTTAATTCTTTAGGAAAAGCATCTATACCATATCTAACCGCTGAATCTTATACCGATAGGATAAGATTAATTTTTAATAAGTTTGGCGATTCCGATGTTGCATCCTATGATATATATGCCGGTAAATCAGAAAATAGCTTAACGAAAATTGGCAATACAAAAGAATTATATTTTGAAACTGAATCGTTAGATAATAATAATGATTATTATTTCGCCGTAAAAGCCATTTATTCCTCGGGTAATTCAAGCGAATTTTCTAATAAAGAAAAAGTATTTGTAAGATTTATTGCTCCCGGTACTAATATGTTATTAAATGGCGATTTTTCGGCGGGCAAAGATAATTGGGTATTCCAAACTTTCGAGCAAGCAAATGCAAGTTTGATAATTACATCGAATAACGAGGCATTTATTAACGTTTCAAATAGCGGATCAAGCGATTGGAATATTGAATTGATTCAAAAAAATATTTCTGTCGTAAAAGGGAAAAAGTATCATTTTCAATACGATGCCGCAGCAGGAGATTCGAGAGTTTTTTATCCTCGTATAACCCGAGATGGCGGTAATTATGAGGATTATAGCCGCATTGGTGCTGTGGCTCTCGGCAAAACTAAAAAAACTTTCATACATGTTTTTACTATGAATAACGAAAATGATTTTAAAGCTCGTTTAATATTTCAATGTGGTGGATATAATCCATCAATTCTTTTAGATAACGTAATATTCAAAGAAGATGATTTTGCCGATGCTGATGAAGATTATAATATTTTGCCCGATAGTTTTGGTTTGATAGGAAACTATCCTAATCCATTTAATCCTAATACCATTATAAAATATTCGCTACCTTCTTATGGCACCGTTCGTCTTTCAATATATAATTTATTAGGCGAAATGATTACTGAGAAATTATTAACGCATTCATCCGGCGGTATTTATGAATACAATTTTAATGGGGTTAAATTAGCCTCGGGAATCTATATTGCTACTATCGAAAGACTTTCGGGTGATTTTGAAAATACTCGTTTATCAAAACTGAAAATGATATTGATAAAATAAATTGAGGAATTAATTATGAAAAAAATGTTTACTATTTTAATTTTTATGCTGATTACAGGAGCGAATGTTTTCCCGCAATCGGTAATTGGATACAAGTATGTATCACCTCTCCCCGAATCAAAATTTAATTCGAGAGAAGAAACAATAATTTTCAGAGATGGGAATACGATTAATCCTTCAACTCTTGCAAATGGGAGAATAAGAGTATATTCCGATAACAAGAAATATGAAGGAACATTTATATTATCTACCGATAGAAAGACTGTCATATTCGATCCTAAAGAAAAATTTGCTCCTTCAGAAAAAATCACCGTGATGTATTTAGGCGGGATAAAAAATACATTAGGAAAAGAGTTAAAACCGTTCAAATATAGCTTTTATGTTACCTCACTTGATAAGCCGATTGTAGTTCCTAAACTTGCAGGCAGATATTATGATGATGAAAATGGATCATCGTTAACTCCGGAAATGAGCTACAAATCAAAGAATACCAAGAGTATCAAAAGCATTATGGATGTCCCCGCTGATTTTCCTCTGATAACTATGAACGTCAATGATAGCACTGCTTTTGATGGGGCTACATTTCTAACTGTATCCACTGCCGCACCTGGCATCGGATATTATTATATGATAATTGATAATAACGGTAACCCAATATTTTACGATAAAACTGAAGAGGGATCAGAAAATTTTCATATACTGCCGAATGGCAATACTGTAATTAATGAAGAACTTACACTACACGGCTGGGCAGGAGGAAGTGAATCAAATTATTTAATTCTGGATTCTAATTTCGCTCATATAGATACTTATCAAATGAAAAATGGCTATATGGCGGATTCTCATGAATTTTTAATGCTCCCCAATGGACATGTGATAATGAATTGTTATGATTTACAACCTGTTGATTTAAGTAACGAAGTAGAAGGTGGTAAACCAAATGCTATGGTTGCGGGTTCGGTAATGCAAGAGCTTGATAACGATAAAAATGTTGTCTTTCAATGGAGAAGCTGGGACCATTTTAATTATCTCGATACTTATTTTAATACAACTCTAACGGCTTTCGACCCTATCCATATTAATTCAATTGAATTAACCATCGATGGTAATCTTCTTATCTCATCGCGAAACTTGAATGAGATAACTAAAATAAATCGAAAGACAGGAGAAATTATATGGCGGCTAGGCGGTAAAAATAATCAATTTACTTTTATCGGAGAAGATGAAACAAATAAACCATTATACTTTTCACGGACTCATGATGTTCGTCAACTCCCGAATGGTAATATTACTTTATTTGATAATGGAGCAGATCGGAAATCGGCAAAATTTTCAAGAGCCGCAGAATATAAAATTGATGAAGTAAATAAAACCGCTGAATTAGTTTATGAATATCGACACGTACCTGATATATATTCACAGTTTCAAGGGAGTTTTAGAAGACTTCCAAATGGGAATATGTTTATAGGATGGGGAAGTGCTTCGGGTGGCGGAAGCCCTGCTTTCACTGAAATTACTCCAGATAAAAAAGTAGTATCCGAAATGACTTGGCTTCCCAAAGGGTTAGTAAGCTACCGCGCATTAAAATATCCTAAAGAGTTTCTAAAACCGCAGGCTAATATTGATCAATACGAAATTGCATTAAATAATAGTTATGAATTTAATGAAGATGGCGATAGCACATTCGTTACAATGAATATTAAAAGTATTTCTGGAGAGGGATATAACAAAATAAATATAAAGAAATTTAATTTAGCACCTTTCAATCCTCAGTTTTTAGGACCGTCTCCATTGGTATATCAATATCGATTCTATATCTCTAATTCTGCAATAAATTCGATAACCGCAGAATTGTTGATCGACTTGAATAAATTTAATCGAATAGCCGATCCATCAAAAGTAATTGTGTATCATAGAGAAAATTTGGGACAGGGACTTTTTCTTCCTTTGACGACTTCTTATAATGCAACCAGAGGTGAACTAAAGGCTACAATGAATAAATTCGGTGAATTTATTTTAGCCATTCCTAATGAAATTGTTTCAATCGCACAACCAAAAATTATTTATCCATTAAATGACGGAAAAGTAAATCAAACTTTGCCCGTTACCCTGAAATGGAATAGCGATGGCGAGGTTACTTCTTATGATTTGCAAGTTTCATTAAAAGAAGATTTTTCAGAGCTTGTGGTTAATGAAACGAATCTTATGACAAGTAAATTTTATATCCCCTCATTAGAACCATTAAAAAATTACTACTGGAGAGTTAAGGCGTTTAATGGTTCAGGCGAAAGCGAATGGACTAATAGTATGTTTTCTACAATTGCCCCATTTATAAAAATTTTGGAACCTAATGGCGGAGAGACATTTGTTTACGGTCAAAAGTATTATATAAAATGGGATGATAATATTAATGAATCGGTAAGAATTAAACTATATAGAGATGATCATGTTCATATAATGGTAATAGATTCAGTTGCAAGCGATAGGGCTTATCTGTGGGAGCTTGGTGGTAATGGATTTATTTCCCATGGAGATAAATATCGTATATATATTGAAAGCAGATTTAATAATAATATCAATGATCTAAGCGATGCTATGTTTACGGTGCAAAATGATCTTTCCGTGGTTAAAGAGAATGAATTACCAAAGGAGTATTCGATTGCCCAAAATTATCCCAATCCGTTCAATCCAACTACTACGATTGATTATGAGCTGCCAAAATCATCTTTTGTTACAATAAGCGTATATAATATTTTGGGTAAAGAGATTGCTACGCTAGTCGAAGGTGAGAAGAGTGCCGGTTATTATCAGGTAACTTGGAATGCCGAAAATCTTCCGAGCGGAATTTATTTCTATACATTCAAAGCCGGTAATAAAATTGCTACGAAAAAAATGATTTTGGTGAAATA
>CALDDL010000121.1 GCA_937936675.1 uncultured bacterium | reverse complement strand
CTGTTTCTTCGCCCGAGTGGAATCGCGAAAGTGCTGTCTCCGTAAAAACACCCGATGCCTCAAACGATTCGGTAATTCCCATACCTCTTTTAACCATTAAAGGTATTGCAACGTTTTTTATCTGACTCTCGAAATAAGCGTTTCCGCATGCTTCCGAGGCAATTCTAATTGGTTCGATACTTTCAGCCGATCCGCTATAAAGAGTATAAAATACACGACAAAAAACCTCTATCGCTGTTTTATGAATAAGTGAACCAATAATTGGAATTTTCATCTGCCATTTATCAAGGAACAGCCTTCCCTTCTTCGTTCTCGCCCAATAAATTAATGCGATAGGAGGAGCCATTGCAAGTATAATAATAATAATAAAATTGTTCATCAAAAAATCTGAAAGTGCTAAAGTTGCTTTGGTCATAGGGGGAAGATCGATCTTGAACTTAACAAATAATTTAGCTGTCTCAGGGAAAATATATCCGACATAAAAAAGGACAGCCAAGAATAGGATAAATAGAGTAATGAATGGAGTAATAAGAGCACTTCTTAAACTCTTTTTAAATTCCTGTTGACGTTCAAGAAACTTAGCGGTTGCTCTATAAATTTCCGCCATATTACCGCTTTTAGATGCAAGTCCTAACATATATGATGTGAATTTCCCGAAGATCGATTCATAACGCATAAAAACTGCTTGGCTATCTGTCCCTTTCTTCATCTCATTATTAATTTGCTTTAAAGTTTCTCTTAAAGTTTTATTCTCGACATCATTTATCATGAGTGTTAGAATCTCACTGAAGGGAAGCTTTTGTTCGAGAAGTTCGGCACTTATTTTAACGAATGAAACAATTGCTTGAGTCGGTGGTTTAGGACTGAAATCGAACCATTTTTTATTTACCGATATAACCGTATAACCGAGTTTTCTTAATGCGGTAGCCACTTCTTCTTTAGAATAAGCTCTCTGTTCTCCGGTAAGCGGCTTATCAGTACCTTTTCTAATTCTATATAGATAAGCAGATTTTTTTTCTATACTGATTAATTTTAATTGATTTTTTTCTACAAGCCGATGGATTTTATCTTTCGCTTCTTTATACGACATTGTATTAAGAGTTCCGTTTATCGGTTGACCGTTTATTTTCACTGCATTAAATCGAACTTCAATCATAAGAAACCGGTGTTGTGTTATTTTAATTTATAAAAAAAGCCGGTAATAATTCACCGGCTTTAATTTAGCAAAAATTATACTAAAATAATTGTTAATATTAGGGGACTACTTTAAACATAGTTGGATTAACTTGCATCTTAACTACTATGGCTGCGCCACCATCCTTTTCCACTCCTGTACCTGTAATAACAATTTGTTGTGCTCCTGCAGTTGTAACAGCATATGTGCCGTTTGCTGTAGTGTCTAACGATGCCGGAACTGCCCAACCTGTAAATGTATTAGCACCACCGCCTAAAGCAACAGGTTTTCTATAAAATGTCTGTGCTAATGAAGCTAAATTTGTTAAATCTGAAGTTACTCCATCTCTATTAGCTTGAGCACTGCTTGCTGTGAAAACGTTGATACCTACTACAACAGCGATACCAACAATGATAACGCCGAGAACGATTAATAAGAGTTGTTGTTGACCCATGATTCTACTCCTTATAACATGTTATTGATTTTTGATTTAGTATTTTTCAAATACTAAAGTTTATTTAATTACTTCTGTTTGATAACTCCTGGGTGAAACTGTTATTTGAACTTTGATTGAATCAGTTCCTGTTACTACTTCATTTCCTGTGCCAATAATAATTACTTCTTCTTTTTCTATTCCGCTAGTTTTAAAACTTCCATTTGCTGTTACTTTTAGTTCGTTTGGAATCGTCCAGCCTATAAATGATCTTTCTCCGCCTCCATAAGCTTTTGATTTCATATAATATTGTTGTGCCATTGCCGCTAGGTTAACTGCTTCATTTATTACATTATTTCTTTTTGTTTCAATTGCATTCGCTTGGAATAGATTCACTCCGACTGCTATTGCTATTCCAACAATAATCACGCCGAGAACTATAAGTAACAGTTGCTGCTGACCCAAAATCTACTCCAATCTTCAATTATTTATAAAAACAACTACACTAACCTACTTAGAATGCTTAGAAACATTCAAAATGCAAGCCAAACAAAATATGGTAAATATTACTTTCAAAAGATAAGAAAAAGAAAGATTTATTCACTTTAAAAATTACAATGAGGTAAGAAATGATTTGAGTGGTAAATTTTACACGTAAAAATTACATGGGTGGAAAAAATTTCCACCCGTTTCGAGGTATTTTTATAAATTCAAATTGAATTGTTCTGTTTCAATAGAAGTATCATTCTATACTAGAATTTGCTAATTTCAAATTTTAACTAAAACCTAAACAACTTCAATTTGACTATGAATCTTATCTAAGTTTAATATGCAGTTCTTTTAACTGATGTTCATCCACATGAGAGGGTGAATCATCCATCAACGAAGTTCCGCTCGAAGTTTTAGGGAATGCAATTACGTCTCTAATTGAACTTTCGCCCGAGAATAACATCGAAAGACGATCAAGAC
>CALDDL010000120.1 GCA_937936675.1 uncultured bacterium | reverse complement strand
CTTCAATTCCGGCAACTTCACCTCTTTCACTAAAAAAGAAATAGAAATAATATGAAATGTCTTTAGCGATTGAACCTCCAGACATAAGCTTTAAATTATAGGGAGCTGTAAAATCACCTTGATCCGAATTTTTATTATTATATGTTGCATACCCTTCTAATTTTATAGCTAAGGGAAGGTCTCTAATTAATGATAGTTCAGGATCGCCTGTTTCAACAAAATAACGAGGTGCATCCTTATCGGCTAGAACGAAACCATTGCCTGCAAATGTATCTCCATAAGCTTTAAGTTTTGGAAATGGGCTATGGCATGTCTGGCAGCTCATATTATATTTTCTTGCAAATGCGGGAATTGCATCGATATTAATAGTTGTGGCTAATAGTGTTACAGTTAATAACAAAAAAAATATTTTAGTTTTCATTTTTGCGCTCCTAATCAAGTATAGTTACTGTTGTAGAATGCTCGTTTACTAATAGTGGTGTAAATTCTTCTTTCGGCACTTCTAAAAATTCGCCGACAGATTTAACTAATAGTTGATAATTTAGTCTAGCTGTAATTTTCATTTCACCAGCGGGTAATGTAGCGGGTAAGTTAAACGTAAAAGTTTCTGTTTTAGTTTCTCTTGGTCCAATCCTATAATCTACTCCTAATTTCGAGGTATTCCATTGCTGGATCGTCATTCTACCTTGTGGATCAAAGTAAGGCATTCTGAAAATTCTATCTCCATAAGGCACGGCATCTCTTTGAACACCTTTGAAATCGGGCATATCCAATGCAATCCCCATATCCTGATATGCTAAAACATCTGTTGAGATTGTATATTCTTCACCATCAAAACCTTTTTTATCAACAGGTAAGTGATAAATATTTCCCTTGCTATCCTTTGCCTCAACGTCAAGCCAAACAATTCGGTCTTCTACAGAACCGGTTGGGAATTTATGTCCGGTCTTTTGATTAAAAAGTGCTACTGTAAATTTTATTACCTCGCCTGGTTCTGCTTCCTTGATATCAGGATTAATTCTTAATTCAATTGTTCCTCGTACTTTACCCGGATCGTGAGCTCCATGGAAAAGATGTAGCTTGGTATCTTTATAAACCGTCCCCATTGAGGCAGTTCGAAATTCTGTTTTGGTCATGTGGCAGTCTTGGCATTGAACTCCTTCTTTGGAATAAGGACCTTCTTTCCATTCAAGATGAGTTGACTTAACCCACATATCATAAGGACTTTTCTCGTTATGGCATATACCACAGAAATCGCCTGAGGAATGTAAAGCAGTTTTAACGATTTTATGAGCAGGGGATTCCATATCACCGACTCGTGAACTAAATTTTGTTTTACCCGGTTCCATTATGTAATTAAAGTTGTGAGGAATATCTCCGCTGAATCCGGTTATGCTATGACAAACCTCGCATTGTACCGATTCATTTGCTCTAGAATTTTTGCTCGGAAGTGGGGGAGGTACATCTCCAGACACATAAGAAATTGGTGCATGACATCCATTACATCCTTCTTTCACCTCTGCCACTTTATTATCCTTCTCTGCTTGTGGAATTGCAAGTTTGAAATATTCTATTTCGTCCCATTCATGAGTATATGCTTGAGACATCATTGCCTGCTTCCATTGCATGTAAAAATCTGTATGGCATGAAGAACCGCAATATTCGGGTTTATTAAAATCTTCATATTTTAATGTTCCTAGCGCGGTTTGTGATTGGGTGGTGGAGTTAAGTGTAAATACTACTAATAAAAAAACAACAATCCGTTTCATAAATGATCCTTAGAATGTTTTTCTAAACGTAATATTTTTTTATTAAAATAACAAGATACATTTGTCCAAATACCCATTAATTAGTATTGTTTCATCTAACATTGGATAGTTTATAAACTATAGATAAGAAATAATTCTCAAAAAAAAATTATATATTTATCTCTTCAATTCAGGAAGAAGTATGAGAAAATTGTTTGTAATTATATCGTTTGCGTTATTCTCTACATTACTAGGTCAAAACGGTATAATTAAAGGTAATTATTCGGATGGAACTCCAAGTTATGCTATTAGTTATATCAATGATCTTTTAGATGGTACATCATTTTGGTATTATGAAAATGGAAATTTAAAATACGAGAAAAATTATACTAAAGGAATTTTGAACGGGTGGGTAAGAGAGTATTATGAATCCGGAATTCTTAAAGAAGAATATTTTACAAAATTTGGTGTAATCGAAGGTACTAATAAACGTTACTATGAAAATGGCGTTTTAAAATCGATAATTTATTATTCTGAAGGAGTTATTACTAAATCAGATTATTTTGAACCTGATAAAAATTTTATCGCACCTGCTGAATTATATCAAGGTGGAAATAGGCAATTAGAGATAGCTAAAAAGAAAAGCAAAGAATTAATTTGTGATGTGGAAATATGTCCCATACCTATTGGAGGACTAAAAACTATTCAAGAAAAATTAGTTTATCCTGAGCATGCACTTTTATATGGTTTAGAGGGGATTGTTACACTTATAGCAGAAATTGATGAAAATGGAGATGTGATCTCCACGAATGTAATAATTCCATTAGGTCTTGGCTGCGATGAAGCTGCAAAAGAAGCTGTAATGAAAACTAAGTTTATTCCCGGTCAAACTAATGGTAAATCAGTAAGATCAAATTTAACTATTAATCTTTCATTCCAAATCGAGCAAAGTAAAAAGATAAATAAGATTAACCGGGAATAGAATCCTTATTAAGATTTTTTCTTTCCGGTTAATAATTCAAGAAATTCCACTTCAATTGCCATTCCTTTATTACGTCCGTACCAAAGGTGTAATGCTTCAACAAATTCTTCTTTCGGTAAATTATTTAGTTTTGCGTTTTCTACAATCATTTGAGCTTCCATAGGACGTGGACCCCATTGAAAAATTTCATTTCCATCTGAATCGAAAGAAACCAATTTAGGAATAGACCGGGAAATTCCATTAGTTAAATATTGATCCATAATTTCAAGATTGGAATCTCTTTCCAAAATTCTTAAATCGATTTTATCTGATTCTGAGGCAATCATTGCAATATAAGGAAGATTCTGAGCAGAATCACCGCACCAATTTTCTGTTAAAACCATCCAAAGTTGTGGCGTCTTAATTTCATTTAAAACATTTTTAAGTTCTTCACTCACTTTATAAGTTTTATGAATTCTATTAGTTCTTTGAAAATTGAGTTTAGTGTAATTATACTTTTCTAATTCTTCTCCTTCAAGAGAACTAAAATCGCTATTTACTTTTTCTTCAAAACGTTTTTGATATTCGCTATATGTAAACCCGTTATGGGGAATCCTATCTTTAAAAAATTGTTTCATATTTCCTCTATTTATTTAGTCAGTAATGTATAAAAAAATGGACATTGGTAATTATTTAGGTGCTAAATATACAAAAAAATGTAAGAAATCTTGGCATAAGCTTTGAACATATATATGTAGAAATAAAAGTCAATGGAGGTGTAGAATGAAACGGTTATTAATAATATTGTTCATAGTGGCAGCATTTAACTCAACAGAAACCAGCGCGCAATATCGCAACGGAGCTTATGAGTACTTTTATACAAGCTTAAGCCCTTATGGCAATTGGGTTCAGATAAGCTTCGATAATTGGGTATGGCAGCCATATCAATATTCTAATTCTTGGCGCCCTTATTCTGATGGAAGATGGATTTGGACAAGCGATGGATGGTATTGGGATTCTTATGAACCTTATGGATGGGCTACTTATCACTATGGAAGATGGGTGATGGATGATTATTATGGTTGGATTTGGATTCCTGATACGCAATGGGGACCAGCTTGGGTAAATTGGCATTATGATGATTATGTCATTGGATGGGTTCCTATGCAGCCAATATATTCGATACCTGGATTAAGAATTTCTATCAATTTTAGAATCAATTATAATTATTGGAATATTGTTTCTTATAATCGCTTCTTAGATAGAGACGTTCATAGATATTATTATACAAAACAGAGAACTAATTCATATTTCAATAGAAATTATGGTAAACACAGACAAATTGATATGAGAGATAATTTTGGAAGAGATAGAGTTGAAAGAAAACTAAGAACAACTATAAATGAAGTAAGAACTGTTGAAACTGATCGTCTAAGGGATGTAGAATCAAGAGACAGAACTTCTGCTCGTACAACTGATAGAGCTTATAAGATGGATATATCCAAGCTTCGAGATGATTTTAAGCGTGATGAGGTAAAAACTGAAAGAACCCGTACAGAGCGAATGGATAAAGATGCCGAAACTTCAGTTAGGAACGAGAGAACAAGAGATACTCGTATTGAAAAAGATGCCGAAACTTCAGTTAGAAATAATAGAACTACTGAATCTAATAGAGGAACTCTTAATAATAAAACTTCACGTAGCGATAATCCTACTCGAAGTCAAGGAAGCGAAAGTATTGAAAAGAGGAGTTCTGAACCATCTGATAACGGAAGAACAACTTATGAAAGACCAAGTAGTAAGAGAACTAATACTGAAAGACCTACGGTAAATAGAACTGAAAATAGCCGAAGCAATAGTGAAAGACCAACGGTGGATCGAAGCAGTAGAACAAGAAGTGAAAGACCACAGGCAGACCGTTCTTCTAGAGAAAACGGCAGCTCAAATTCAAGAAGAAGATAAATAAAAAAACCGTCCCCGAAAATCGAGGACGGTTTTTTTTTGAAAAACTGATTTGCTTATCTAACCTTAATCTGACCGTCGTTAACCATTTTAGCAATAACAGAAGTACCGTTTTTAGCAATAGTGCGTAAAGTGCTTGCAGTAACTTTTACGGTAACGAATCTATTCAATTCTTTAACCCAAATTCTTTTCTTTTGAAGATTTGGTAGGAATCTTCTTTTAGTCTTATTATGTGCATGGGAAATACTATTTCCACTTATAGGACCAACTCCGGATATTTGACATCTTCTAGCCATTTTCAAACCCACTTATTTAAATATAGAAAGCAAATATAATAAATTTATATAAAAATCAAAAGATTTTATTAATGTGCTGCTCTTTGTCCTAATTCTTTATCTAAGAGGTATAAGGACACTTTATTATCACCTACCATTTTAAATTTCTCAACAATTGTAGTAGCAGTACTTACTTCTTCAACCTGCTCTGTTACGAAGAAATGCAAGAAAATATTAGTAGCATGATCTTTTTCTTCATGAGCCAAATTAACTAAGTTATTAATTCTATCGGTGATATATAGTTCATGTTTCAAAGCTTCTTCAAAAATCTCTTGAGGTGAATTCCAGTTTGTTTTTGGTTTTTCGATTCCTGCTAATTCTACTTTTTTACTAACTTCACCAAGATATTTATAGAATTTCATTCCATGTCCCCATTCTTCAGAAGATTGAGCTCTCATCCATCCTGCAAAACCATTATAATTTTCGCTCTCTAAATGAGCTGCCATTGCAAGATATAAATAAGATGAATACATTTCTGCTGTAATTTGGTCGTTCAAAGCTTTTGCCATTTTATCGGAAATCATTTTTAAACCTCGTTTTTTGTTTTTTAATCAATTAATTAGAAAAAATTTTATTTAATTACTTAATTTAACAAAAGTAATTCTAACTTTTGGTATAATATGAAAAAAATTCTATTAAATATCTTCTTTATTGCTTTATTTATTACTTCATTATCTGCTCAAGATAATAAATGGGAAACATTTTTTGAATCTACTAATTATAAACAAAGTCCCGATTATAATAATTCCATTAACTACTTAAAAAGATTAGAAAATTTTTCGGAATATGCAAAATTAGTTCCTTTCGGAGTTTCACCACAGGGGAGAACTTTATATACATTTATCATTTCTAAAGAAAGAGTTTTTAATTATGATGATCTAAAAAACTCCTCTAAAGCAAAAACTTTGATAATGTGCGGAATTCATAGCGGAGAAATTGAGGGTAAAGATGCTTCTTTATTACTAGCACGCGATATTCTAGTAGAAAATAAATATAATGATTTATTAGAAAATGAAATTCTTATAATTATTCCTGTATTTAATGTCGATGGACACGAAAGAATTAGTAAATATAATCGGATAAATCAAAATGGTCCTGAAGAGATGGGATGGAGAACAACTGCACAAAATCTTAATCTAAATAGGGATTTCATGAAGGCTGATGCACCGGAAATGAAAGCTTTCTTAAAATTATGGAATGATATTAATCCCGATTTTTTTATCGATCTTCATACTACCGATGGATTAGATATGCAGTATGAATTAACATATAGCATAGAGACAATATCGGTATCTCCAATGCTAAGTAATTGGATTAAAGAAACATTTGAACCTTCGTTTGAGAATTTGATGAAAAAAGAGGGTTATCCGCTATTTAAGTATTTTGGGTTTAAGGGGAGGAAATTAAGTGATGGTATTGTAGAATGGAATTCTTCTCCAAGATTTTCTCATGGTTATTCTTCGATGCGTGGAGTCCCCGGGGTATTGATTGAAACTCATTCTCTAAAGCCTTTCAAAAATAGAGTTTATGCCACTTATTCAGCATTGTTGAGTATGATGAAAATTGTTTCACAAAATCAAAGGCAATTAAAAAATCAGAAATTAGAAAGCGATAAATGGTTTTTGAATAATTTTGTTGTCGGAGATAAATGGCTGCCAATCAATCATGAGCTTTTAAATAAATTTTATAAAACCGATTTTCTCGGATTTGAATCGTACTTAGATAAAAGTGAGATTACAGGCGATAGTATTATTAGATACACAAAGATACCTAAGACATTCTTATTGGATTATTATACTCAATATAAAACTTCTGATTCATTGAAACTGCCAAATTATTATGTAATTCCTGTCCAATTTTCTTATTTAAAAGATATTTTAGTTTTACATGGAATTACTTTTATTGAAAACAATACTACTAAAGAGGTGAAAGGTAAATTTTATAAATTTTCTGAAGTGAAATTAAGTCCACGATCCTTTGAAGGAAGACAATTACCTTCATTTAATGCAAATGAGTTTTCAAAGGAAGTAACTATTAATCCCGGCGATTTGATTATTTCGACTAATCAAAAGAATTTTATTCCATTAGTTTACTTACTAGAACCAAAAAGTCCTGATTCATTTGTGAAATGGGGATTCTTGAACTCTATATTCGAGCAGAAAGAATATTTTGAGGATTACTCGATGGAGCCGATTGCAAAGGAGATGTTAATGAATGATAGCAATTTAAAAGCGGAGTTTGAGAAGAAAATTGCACAAGATGAAAAATTTAGGAATAATCCCTATCAGAGATTAAATTTTATTTATGAGCGTTCTCCATATTATGATAGTAATTTAAATGTATATCCGATATATAAAATAAATACGGAGCTAAAATAAGTTGAAGACTTTTTGGAATGTTATTAAAAAAATAATTTATACAGGCTTATTGTTCGTATTAATTAACATAATCGTTTTGATTTTATTTATTTTTATTAATCCTGCGAGCAGTGCATTTCAAAATAGTAATAACGAAAATTATTTGGAGAAACTCTTTTCCATAAAGCCATATCAGCAAAAATGGGTTTCGATTTCAGAAATAAGTTATAACGCACCATTAGCAGTGATTGCTTCCGAGGATCAGAGATTCTTTGAGCATTGGGGAATTGACGTTGAGCAAGTAGAAAAGGCTTTAAAAGAGAATGAGAGAAGAAAAAGGAAAAGGGGAGCCAGTACTATTTCAATGCAAGTGGCAAAAAATATGTTTTTATGGAATGATAAAAATTTGATTCGTAAGGGAGTTGAAGCTTATTATACAGTATTAATGGAGACCATTTGGTCGAAGAGGCGTATTATAGAAGTCTATCTTAATATAGCCGAAATGGGAAAAAATTTATATGGAATCGAAAGTGCTGCACAAACTTACTTTAAGAAACCGGCAATAAAATTAGGAGCAGGGGAAGCGGCATTAATTGCTTCATCGCTGCCTAATCCAAAGAAACGCAATCCAGGCAGACCTTCGGGATATATGCAAGGTAGAAGAGGCAGCATTACTAAGCAAATGAATTTTATTGGTGGTAAGGAATTTATTATGAATGAGCTTTATTGATTTGAACAGGAACTGCAATTGCAGTTTTCATAAATTTCATCATAACCATAGTCAATAGTTAGTTCTTCATCTTTATTAATATCTCGAAGTGCATATAAACAAAGATTATCTTCCTCGTCATTATCTACGTAGCAGTTTGGTTTGCAGTCATGGTTTATAAATTTAATCTTATCTGAATTATTAGTATCGATATAAGAATCTTCTCCATTCCAAAAAATATAAACATTATCTTCTTCGTTCTCTCTACGTTCGCATTCAGTGCCATCAATTTCTTCTCCTTTAATTACTAGAATTAAAGTATCGGCGGGAATAAATTGATTGCTGAAAATACCTTTACCATGCAAGGGAGAATCTTTTACGCTAACCTGTTCAAAAAGCGGCATTATTTAGTATTTGCTTTTGTTATATAATTCATGCAGAAATTAAAAATATCTCGTTCATCACCACGATCATATATCGGGAAATTGAAATTATACTTTGCGTTATCAGTATCTCTGGTATAGCTAAAACTTTTGATAACGTTATTTTTGCTGTTATAATAAATTACCTGAAGGAGACTATATTTTTCTGTTTCCTTATTAAAAATATAGTAGTATTTGGCTTTTTTAATATCATTAGAAATTTCTTCAAGTTGTAATGGAGAACTGTATTCAAATAGAGTCCAAACGAAGAAATAACTTTCAGTAAATTTTTCTAATCCGGTTACATTCACTGAGATTGCATGATCATCCGAAGGGGTTAAAGCTACCCAAGCTTCAGCAGATTGCGAATAAATATGAATTGAAAAAAACAGCAAAAAAATTGATATATATAATTTCATAAAATAATCCATAAATAAATGATGCGGAAAGGGGGGGATTCGAACCCCCGGTTCCGGAATCCGGAACAACGGTTTTCGAGACCGCCGCATTCAACCACTCTGCCACCTTTCCAAAATGAACTAAAAAATTCAATTGGCTAAAATAGCAAAAAAAATAACTATTGGAAAAATATATATATGATTTTGAGGTAATAATTGGTAATAAGAATGGATTTTTAATATATTTGAGACCCGAAAACGGATAGGTGCAGGAGTGGTTGAACTGGCTACCCTGGAAAGGTAGTATACCCGCAAGGGTATCGTGGGTTCGAATCCCACCCTCTCCGCTGGAAAAAATATAAGCTTGTTTTCTAAGATATGTCAAAGAAAACAAGCTTTTTTTATTTTAATGAGACTCAAGAAAAGTTATTGCGATTGTGAAATACTTTCAACTGCCCTAAAACTGATTGATAAGGCTAGATTTTATCTGTAAAATCATTAGATTGATAAATTATTTAAATTGAGGTAGATATGTTTAGAGTAATTTTTATTTTTGGTCTTTGTTATCTCTCTGCCTTTTCTTTTGCAACTGCTCAAAAGGTCTATTCAGTTAATTATCCGCATCAAGCCGACATAAAAGTGTATGTTGTAGATTACCGAAATCAAGCCGATCTATGTGTTTATAAAGCCAAATATCAGAATCGAGCAAATGATAATAAAGGTATATGGTATTTTACTGATTATCCTAATCAAGCGGATAAAAAAATCTATTTCGTTGACTATCCAAATCAAGCCGATTTAAAAATATATTTTGTTCAATACGAGCATCAAGCAGGGTGGATTGATAAATCAAAAATCCACCTGCTTTATTAAAAGATCGAAAGAAATTTATTACGCGATTAAACTCAATCCTATTCTTTGCTTTACGATATCAACCGATAAAATGGTTACGTCAACAATGTCGCCGACTTTCAATAGCTCTAAAGGATTCTTTACGTATTTATTTGCAATTTGAGAAATATGAAGCAATCCATCCTGTTTTACGCCAATATCGACGAAAGCACCGAAATCCACAACGTTTCTGATAGTTCCTTTTAATTTCATTCCAACTATGAGGTCTTCTATTTTTAATACATCACTTCTTAATATTGGTTTAGGCATCTCATCACGAGGATCTCTCCCAGGTTTCTTGAGGTTTTCTAAAATATCGATTAATGTCGGTTCGCCTATTCCGATTTCATCGGCAACTTTTTGAGTGCCTTTAGTCCGAACAAATAATTCAACTAAATTTCCTTTTTCATTTATATGAGTAGAGGAGAGGTCGCAAAGTTTTAATAATTTATTTGCGGCTTCATAAGATTCCGGATGAATTGAAGTATTATCGAAAGGATTTTCTCCATCTCTAATTCGTAAAAATCCTGCACATTGCTCAAAAGCTTTTTCACCGATTCCTGATACTTCCAATATTTCTTTTCGATTATGGAATTTGCCGATTTTTTCGCGATGTTTAATTAAGTTCTTAGCGATTCTTTTATTTAGTCCCGATACATAGTTAAGAAGCGAAACAGACGCAGTATTAAGATCCACTCCAACATAATTAACGCAACTTTCTACAACATCATCTAATTTCTTTGAGAGTAATTTTTGATCCACATCATGTTGATATAATCCGACACCAATTGATTTAGGATCAATCTTCACTAATTCAGCCAAAGGATCGAGTACACGGCGGGCGATAGAAATATTACCCCTTTGTGAAGCTTCGAGATCAGGAAATTCATCTTTAGCAACGGCACTTGCAGAATAAACAGATGCACCGGCTTCATTAACAATCAAATAATGGCATTTAAGATTTTTTTCTTTAATAAGTTCGGCCACCAAAAGTTCGGTCTCCCGGCTAGCTGTTCCATTACCGATAGCAATCAAACTAATTTTATATTTATTAACAAAATCATAAATTATATCTTTTGCTTCACTTGAACGATTTTGAGGTGGATGAGGGTAAATTGTCTTTCCTTCAAGATATTTGCCGGTCGAATCAATGATTGCAATTTTTGAACCGGAATAGAAACCGGGGTCTATACCGAGTATATTTTGATTGCTCATTGGTGGTTGAAGAAGTAATTGTTTGAGATTAGAAGCAAAGATTTCTACAGCATGTAAATCGGCAATCTCGCTAACTTGATTTCTTATTTCACGTTCTACAGAAGGGAAGATCAAACGCATAAATGAATCATCCACAACTTCATTTAATATCTCATCCAGTGAGGAATACTGATAAGTAAAATAATTTTTATAAATAATTTTTAGAATTGATGGTTTATCAAAACTAAGATTTACTTTTAAGAAAAGTTCTTTTTCACCTCGGTTAATAGCAAGTAATTGATACGGTTTGATTTTACTTATCGGAGCAGAAAAATTATGATAGACTTCATAGACATCTGTTTTCTTAGGAGCTATATTTTCCTTTTTAGTATCTGCCTTTGTGGATACGAGCAGAGATTCATCATAAAGATATTCTCGTACTGCCTGTCTTACTTCGGCTGTTTCGCTCACCATTTCTGCAATAATATCTTTAGCACCTTGGAGTGCCTCTTCAATATTATTTACTCCTAATTCCTCATTAATATATTTTGCTAATTCATCCTCTAAGATGCCATCGAATTTATTATTCTCAAGAATAAAAATAGCAAGGGGCTCTAAACCTTTTGCTTTTGCGATTGTTCCGCGGGTTTTTCTTTTTGGTTTATAAGGAAGATATAAGTCTTCTACTTCCTGCAATTTAATGGCTGCCATTATTTTAGAGCGTAATTCATCTGTTAATTTACCCTGTTCATCTATACTTTTTATTACTGCTTCTTTTCTTTCTTCGAGAACAGTTAAGTAATAATTTCTATCCTCGATATTACGGATAAAATCTTCATCTAATCCGCCGGTATGTTCTTTACGATATCGGGCGATAAATGGTACGGTTGCTCCTTCGGCAAATAGCTCTAAAACTGCTTTGACTTGTCTTTCTTGAATATTTAATTCTTTTGCTATTATTAAAGATTGGTTCATAAAAATCCTGTAAAAATTGAGTGCCTAAATTAACGTTATAGATACAATATTATCCACTTGCACTTTAAAAAAGTTATTTAAAGTATGTTCATTATGTAAAATAAATTATATAATTTTGAATAACAATTCAAAGAAATAAAATGACAAATCAAACCGAAACCACAAAATGTTTTAATCCGATTACCGGTGAGCTCTTATATGAAATGCCGTTAACAGACATTAATAATTTTAAATCAATAGTAGAAAAAGCTAGAGTTGCCCAAAATAAGTGGGATAATATAGGAGTTAATGAACGGTTAAAATATATTAAAAGAATTCGAGATTATATTTTAACTAATAGTGATATGATAGCTAAGACGATATCTCAAGATAATGGTAAAAATATTATTGATTCATTAGCGACAGAGGTTATACCTGCGGCAATGGCAGTAACTTATTACTGTAAAAATGCAAAGAAATTCTTAAAAGAAGAAAAAGTATCAGGCGGTAATATTGCATTCATAAATAAAAGAAGCAAAATTCAGAGAGTCCCTTTCGGAGTTATTGGAATTATCTCGCCATGGAATTATCCATTTGCAATCCCTTTTTCTGAAATAATAATGGGATTATTAGCAGGAAATAGTGTAATTCTAAAGGTTGCTTCCGAAACTCAATATGTTGGTAAAATTCTAAAAGAATGCATCGAATATGCCAACCTTCCCGATGGTGTTTTTAATTATGTAAATATACCCGGTAGAATTGCGGGGGATCTTTTTTTGGAAAGCGGAATTGATAAATTGTTTTTCACGGGATCGGTGGCAGTAGGAAAGGTATTAATGAAGAAGG
>CALDDL010000119.1 GCA_937936675.1 uncultured bacterium | reverse complement strand
ATCCATTCTCTCACTTTTCTTACAACCGTGCCGAAAAGCGATTCATTACTAGTTTTTAATTCATAAAGATTTTTAGCCAATTGCTGGGTAATGGTACTTGCTCCTTCACGTCTAAAAAGAAAAACATTTTTAATCATCGCTTGAATAAAACGTTTTAGATCCACTCCCCAATGGCTATAAAAACCTCTGTCCTCGGTAGAAATAAGAGCATTAATTAAGTGAGGGGGTAATTTTTCTATACCAACTTCTACTCTATTCTGCCTATAAAATTGTCCTACTAGTTCACCATCTGCGCTGAATACATTACTAGCAAGAAGGGGACGAGGGTTTTCTAATTCTTCTAATGATGGCAGCCCTGAAAATACATATATCATAAATCCTAAAAACAAAACAAAAAACACTCCGGCAATACTCCAGATTATTTTCCGCTTTTTTGATCCATTATTTTTCTTTATTGGTTTATTTACTACTGCCATTATTTTCCCAATCTATAATTTCAAATTTATTTGTGAACTTGCCATAGCAAGGTGTTTCTAACCAAGTACCTAAATTTATATAATAACCATTATTATAATTCATAAATTCTTTTCTATGTGAATGACCAAAAATAACATAATCATAGCCTTCATCAATCTTTTTTTGGGCTGTTGCTACTAGTCCATCAATTTCGCCATAATTTTTTTGAGTTGTATAGTCTCTGCTTTTTTTACTTGTTCCGCTCGCAATCCAAATTCCAATATCCGGATGGATAATAGAATATAAACCCTGAATAAACTTATTTCTCAAAATCATTTTTAAGATTTTATAACCGGTATCATTTGCTACCAACCCATCGCCATGACCCAAAAAAAATTTTTTACCATTAAGATCAATGGTTATAGGTCCCTCATATAAAATAGCACCGATCTCTTTTTCAAAAAAATCACGATGAAGGAAATCATGATTACCGATAAAATAGTGAATCTTTACTCCGGATTCCGAAAGGTATTGCAATGCTGCTATAGTTTTGAAAAATCCTTTTTGAACTACTGATCTATACTCAAACCAGTAATCGAAAAGATCTCCCATAATAAAAAGCTCATCGCAATTTCCTTTTGCATATTCTAAGAAGGAAACAAGTTTCTTTTCTTTTTCAATCTCTTTCGGTTTGGATTCCAAACCAAGATGAATATCCGATATAAATAAATAGGTTTTCAATTATCCATTAAAAGAATTAATTAATCAGTAAATATAACTTAATTTTGATTATTATATTCAGCTAAAAGCCAAAAACCGGGGTCGAGTGTTACATTAATCGGTTTTTTTGTTACAGGGATATTGATCTGAAACTCTTTCTTATCAATGGACAATCTTTCCTTTATTTTTGATTTATCGCTAAATAGTATTTCTATATCTATATCAAATTTATAGATCGGATATTCTTTTTGTATTTGAATCAGATTTATTTTTACGTTGCTATCAGAGAGAGTATATGAATAATCCAATTCGATTTTTCCTTTTCCTTTGAATACCCACTGATCAAAGAATTTTTTAAGATTCTTCCCGCTAATTTTTTCAGCTATTGTAATAAAATCTTTTGTTTCTACGTTTTTATACTTAAAATTTTCGTAATAAGTTCTAAGAATTTTGGAAAAATTATCATCGCCTACTTCATAACGCAGCATGTGGAGCACCCAAGCACCTTTATCATAAACAAGCCGGCTAAAAAGTTCAATTTCGGGGTCGTAAAGTGTTGAGCTTTTGAAACTATTTTGTTTGGATGCCATAGTGGAAACGAGAGCATCATACCCGGAATTATATTCCCAATAAAGAGCTTCTGAATAAGTAGCAAAACCCTCATTGAGCCAGATATCTTTCCATGATTTGGGAGTGAGAGCATTTCCCCACCACTGATGAGCGAGTTCATGTATTAAAAGATCATTAAAGAAGCGATGCCCAGAAATAAAATTAGAACCTACACCAGTAATTGTCTGATGCTCCATAGCACCTGCCTGCCAAAGAAATTCAGCAACTCCATATTTTTCTTTTTGAAAAGGATATTTACCAAATTTACTTTCGAAAAATTTTAACCATTTTGGATGATCAGAAAAATCTTTTTTTGCATCTTCAAATTTTTCAGGAAGAACGTAATGCGTTAATTGAAGTGTATCCTTACCATTTATATATTTATCTCTGATTTCAGAATAATCTGCCGAATAAAGTGCGATAAGATAAGTGGCTATAGGATAAATTGTTTTCCAATGAAATTCTTTTTTCTTACCAATAATCTTTGACCCAACTAATACCCCATTTGAAACAGATGTCATAGAAGAATCATTAATTATTTTTATATCCAATAATGCTTTATCAGCAGGGTTATCATTACATGGAAACCAAGTGGAGGCATAAACGGGTTCGTTTAGAGTATATACAAAATATTTACCATTTACCTTTTTCATTACAAAAGAACCAAATCCGAGGCTTTCGGGAGTTCCTGAATAATTAATCTCAACATCGAATGAATCTCTTCTGCTCCCGTCTCTATCTATTTGAATTTTGGTATCGGTTTGTTTATAATTCACTTTAGTTCCATTCATAAGTAGAGAACTTATATTCATGTTGTCATAAAAATTAAGGATTAATTTCTCGGTGGATGTAGGCATAACACCCGTAATTATTGTTTTACCTTTTATAAGTTTCTCTTCGGGAATAAGTTCAATATTAATATCATAATGAAATATATCAAGCAGTTTTTGTTCTTTAGTTATATAATCATCTAGATATTCTTTATCTATTTCCGTAAGAGAAAGAGCCCCTGAATTTTCGTTTACTTTTTCTTTTACATATTTAATTTTTTCGACCGGATTAAAGAAAAAGAATATTAATGCCCAGAAAAGAATTATAATAAAAAAGATAGAACCGAGTATATATTTGCTTTGTTTTGTCATAATTTTAGTAAAATGTGTTTCTTAATTCAAAGTTAATAATTTCTATGATTGCCAATCAATTAATAAATAGATATATTTTAATAGACCAAAAACAGAGTTGAAAACAATATGGCACTAACCGGTTCATCAATACTTCGAAAAACATTAACGATGGTTCTGGCAGGCGGAATAGGAGAAAGATTATATCCGCTTACATTAGAACGCACAAAGCCTTCCGTACCATTTGGCGGAAAGTACAGGATAATCGATTTTGCATTATCCAATTGCTTAAATTCAGGTCTTAGAAAGATTTATGTTCTAACTCAATATAAATCCGATTCACTTAATCGGCATTTATATGAGGCATGGAACATATTCAATCCGGAATTGGGAGAATTTATTTATTCCATTCCTCCTCAGTTAAAGATAAGTAATAACTGGTATCAAGGAACAGCAAATGCTATCCGACAAAATTTTAATCTCATTTATGATGAGGATTATGAATGGATAGTATTACTTTCGGGGGATCATATTTATAAAATGGATTACTTAAAGATGATCCAATACCATATCGAAACGGGTGCACAGCTTACAATTTCAAATATGGAGATGCCAAAAACAGTAAGCGACCGCTTTGGTTGTATTGAAGTGGATGCAGAGTTTAGAGTTCAAAATTTTGTGGAGAAACCAAAATCGCCTCCTACTATTCCCGGAAATCCCGATATGTCTTTCGTTAATATGGGAGTTTATGTTTTCAGTAGAAGTGTGCTAAAAGATGTCATCCTTCAGATGGAAAAAGAGAAACTTAAAAATAATGATTTCGGACAAGACGTAATCCCATATATGATCAAAAATCAATATAAGGTTATGGCTTATCAATTTTTTGATGAAAATAAAAAAGATCAACCATATTGGATAGACGTTGGAACAATTGATAGTTATTATGCTGCCAGCATGGATTTAATTAATGTAAATCCTCATTTTAATATGTATGATCCTGATTGGATGATAAGATCCGGGCAACAGCAATTCCCACCATCTAAAACTGTTTCGCATGAAGGTGAAAGAGTGGGACGAGCATTAAATTCTATTGTTTGCGATGGCACCGTGATCTCCGGTGGACTTGTCGAGCGTTCTATTATTGGCTTCAATGCACGCATTAATAGTTATAGCTATATAACAGATTCCATCATATTCGATAACTGTAATATTGGTAGAAGGACACGACTTAGAAGATGTATAATTGATAAAAACGTATCCGTACCCGAAGGTACAGAGATTGGGTTTGACAATGAGATAGATAAAAAACGCTTTACTGTTTCGGATACAGGTATTGTGATTATTCCGAAAAATTATAAATTTTAAGAGCAGTAAATATATATTTTTAATGCCCCTCTTTTTAGATAAAGTATCTAAAGAAAGGGGCTTATTTTTAATAATTATTAGTAAAAGATGAATGACTCGTTAAAAAATAAATTAGAAAATCTACCGGGCACACCGGGCATTTATCAATTTCTTAATGCTGCCGGTAAAGTAATTTATGTAGGTAAAGCAAAGGTGCTAAAAAATCGTGTCCGTTCTTATTTTCATTCTCGATTAGACTCACCAAAGACAAATGCATTAGTAAGTAAAATCGAAGACCTAATTATAATTGCCACCGATAGCGAAATTGAAGCATTGGTACTAGAGAATAATTTAATAAAGGAACTTAAACCACGTTATAATATAAATCTCAAAGACGATAAAACTTTTCCATATATTAAAGTAACAAATGAACTATTCCCTCGGATTTATCCTACGCGGAATATCATTAGAGACGGTTCAAAATATTTTGGTCCTTATACTGATATCCGAAGCATGAAAGCCTCTCTAAGAATGATTAACCATATTTTTAAGATAAGAAGCTGCCGATTAGATTTAACTGAAGAGAATATTGAAAAGAGAAAATTTAAGATTTGCTTAGATTACCATATAAAGAAATGCGATGGACCTTGTGAAGGTCTTGTTTCGGTTCAATACTATAATGAAATGGTTAATGAAGTAATAAAATTACTTAAAGGAAAAACCGAAGACCTTATTGAAGAATTAAAAATGAAGATGAATCTTGCATCTGAAAATATGCAATTTGAAAAAGCTGCTGAATTAAGAGATAAGATAAATCAATTACAGGTTTATTCATCAAAGCAAAAAGTTGTTACTTCTGATTTAGAAGACCGCGATATAATAAGCGCAGCACAGGAAGATAAAGATATAGCAGCGACAATATTAAATATCCGTGCAGGTAAACTTACGGGTAAAAAACAATTAAAACTTTCAGCCGAGCCCGGAGATTCATTGGAAAATATATATTCGGCTATTATTAAGTTTTACTATAATGAATTTGTAGAGATTCCTAAAGAAATTGTATTGGAGATTGAACCCTCGGAAAGTGAAAGTATTTTGGAATGGTTAAATCAAAAAAGCGGGCGCAAATCTAAGTTCATTGTTCCTATACGTCAAAGCGATACAAAATCACTTCTTAATATGTGCAAGCAAAATGCCATATTGCAATTGAAAGAGATACAACTTCAGAAAATGAAAAAAGAAGGTTCAGTTCCATATACATTAGCTTCACTTCAGCGTGATCTTAGATTAAAACATCTCCCTCGCAAAATTGAATGTTTCGACATTTCAAATCTCCAAGGGACTGATACAGTTGCAAGTATGGTGGTATTTGAAGATGCCAAACCGAAAAAAAGTCTCTACCGAAAATTTATTATAAAATCTGTCGAAGGTCCGGATGATTTTGCAAGCATGCAAGAAGTAATTGAACGGCGATATAAAAAAATTGTTGAAGAGAATGAAAAAGCACCTGACTTAATTATGGTTGATGGTGGAAAGGGTCAACTTTCGAGTGCGGTAGAAATATTAAATGAGATCGGATTAAAGAATTACGAAATAATAGGGCTGGCAAAACGATTAGAAGAGATATTTATGCCGGGAGAATCAGACCCGGTGATAATTCCCAAGACATCATCTTCACTTAAACTCCTTCAACATTTGAGAGATGAGGCACATCGTTTTGCAATTACATTCCACCGATTAAGACGTGACAAAAGAACTCTTAAAACTGAGCTTACCGATATTCCGGGAATCGGAGAAAAAGTTGCAACTAAATTACTAACATCATTCGGAAGTCTTAAAGAGATAAAATCTAAAAGCGAAGAAGAGTTAAGCAAAATTATCGGTAAGTCAAAAGGTAAAGTTTTGTACAATTATTACAACTCTCTGAAAAATACTTCAACGGAGTCTTCGGAATCTTCAGATACTTCTGAATCCTTATAAGATTCTTCTACTAAACAGATGCACCGAATGTTGTTCCTGATTAAAGAAATTAGTGATAAATTAATGCATAACAATAAAGAAATCGATAAATGTAATGAACAGGTGATGATTAGGATGATCGTGAAATTTAATGAATTAAGAGATGTTCATTATGAGGGGATAAAAATAATGCCAAGCTTACCGGTCACCCAAATTAATTACTAACCGCTGCTTCCTTCCGGACCTGACGGGATTGGGTAATAACTTGCCGACCGGAGCTCAGCAAATCTCGAACGTTAATATATAAAATTATTTACACTTTCCAGCACATCATTGATAGTTATTCCGTCATTGCCTTCGAAATTACACTTTTTAGGGTCTCCCGGACACTTGAGAGAACAATAATCGGGTTTAGGTAATAGTATTCGGTTTTCATTCCCCATTGGTCCCCAGAGCTTAGGAGAACATGCAGTTAAAGGACAGAAAAGAGAAATAGTTTTTACTTTTAATGCTGCCGCTAAGTGCATTGGTCCTGTACTCGCAGAGATTAAGAGATCGAGTGCTTTGAATGTAACAAATGATTCTCTCAGACGAATATCTATATTCGGAAATTCTATACCGGGAATATTTTTAATTTCATCTGGGACTTTATTATCAGTTACGATTATCTGAAAATTTTCAATTTTCTTAAGCTCATTGATAAGTTCTGCATATTGTTTCGGACTCCAATTTGGAGCTGAGTTTCCGCTTGTTACGTGAACTCCGATTAAATATTTCTTACCAAGCAATAATTTTTCTCTTAATTCTTTTGCATTATTTAATTCGACTTTTGTAAGATGAATTTC
>CALDDL010000118.1 GCA_937936675.1 uncultured bacterium | reverse complement strand
TGTCCCAGATTTTCTTTCTTTGATACTCCATTAATATTTACTGTACCGGATAAAAATTTAGAAGAATAATAGAATTGAAGATCTAACTTATAATATATAATATCGATATTACTATCACCCGGATAATTTATCTGATCGCTTTTAAAAAGTTTTTCGTAAGATTTTATTTTTGCCGAAGAACAAAGCTCGGCTCCTGATTGCGGATATAAAGTAACGTTCGCTATTAATAATACTATTATGAATAAAAAAATTCCCCTCATAACTTTCCTATGTTAATTAATAAAGCAAGATAAAACTTTATTTGGAAAATTAAAGGGGAATTTTTAGTACTATAAAACGTGAAGCAAGAAACTCATTAATATACCTGCGGCGACAGCCGAGCCGATTACTCCGGCTACGTTTGGTGCCATTGCATGCATTAATAAGTGATTAGTTTTATCATATTCCTGTCCGATCACCTGTGAAACACGAGCACTATCGGGAACGGCTGATACACCCGCATTTCCAATCAATGGATTAATTCTATTCTCTCCTTTTAGGAATAGATTCATAAATTTTGCAAATAGAACACCTCCGGCAGTAGCCACCATAAATGAAACTGCACCTAGTCCGAAGATTAATATTGATTGCGGTCTTAAGAATGTAGATGCTTGAGTCGAAGCTCCAACCGTTAAACCGATTAGAATAGTTACTATATCAATTAATGAACCTTTTGCCGTATCAGCTAGTCGCTTAGTAACTCCGCTTTCTTTCAACACATTTCCGAAGAACAGCATTCCAAGTAGCGGTAATGCACTCGGAGTGATAAAGGTTGTCAATAGTAATCCGATAATCGGGAACATAATTTTTTCGGTTTTAGAAACTGCGCGAGGCGGTTTCATTCTTATCAATCTCTCTTCTTTTGTTGTGAGAAGGCGCATTATTGGAGGTTGTAATACCGGTACTAATGCCATATAAGAATATGCTGATATCGCTATCGCTCCTACTAATTCAGGCGCTAATTTCGATGAAAGAAATATAGCCGTTGGTCCGTCTGCTCCTCCTATTATTCCAATTGAAGCTGCTTGTTCGGGAGTAAAACCAAGAGCAAGCGCACCCATAAAAGTTAAGAATATACCCACTTGTGCTGCGGCTCCGAGTAATATTAATTTCGGATTCGATAATAAAGTAGAAAAATCCGTCATCGCTCCTATGCCTAAAAAAATCAGCGGTGGATATACTCCTTTGAGTACTCCAAAATAAAGATAGTTCATTACTGAACCATTTTCATAGATACCTAATTGAAGTCCTATATTTTCCACAAATGGAATATTACCTACAATAATACCAAATCCGATTGGGACTAATAATAATGGTTCATATTCTTTTGCAATTGCTAAATAGATAAATAATAATCCAACGGCAATCATTACAACGTGTCCGGGCGTTATATTTGCAAATCCCGAATACTCAAAAAATTTATAAAGACCTTCCATTAATCTCTCCCAATTTCAACTAATAAATCACCCTCTAAAACGGAATCACCTGCTTTTACTTTAATCGATTTAATGATTCCTTCTTTATCGGCTTCAATATTGTTTTCCATTTTCATTGCTTCAAGCACTAATATACGATCTCCAATCTTCACCGGCTGTCCTTCTTTAGCTAATACATTAAGTATTACACCCGGAAGTGGAGACTTAATTGTACCTACACCTTTAGGAGCCGCGGGGCTGCTTGTTTTTAGTTGTGTCTTTGCTGTTTCGGTTGAAGGCACTGCCATTGACCGAACCATTTTTGGCGTTTTTACCGGCTTTAAATCTTTATCTACTTCTACCGTGTATGTTGTTCCATTAACATCAATTTCTGCTATATTGTCTTCTACGTTTAATATTTCAACGTCATACTTATTGCCATGAATCTTAAATTTGAATTTTTTCATTTTCCCATCCGTTTATTATCTTGGATTCTGTCTTATACCATAAAGCTTACTACTCCATGGCGAATATGTTTTAGATGCTCTCTTAATTGTTAATACAGCGTTTTCCGTATCATGCATTTCTTGAGATAAGAAAAATAAAGCTGCTGCAATAGCCGCATTTATTTCACCCGTCATTGCTTCATCTTTTTCAATCTCTTTTTGTTTCGCTTCATTTATCTCTTTCTCTTTTTTACCAAAATTAAATCGGAAATTAATTATCCGTTTCATATTGGAAAAAAGTATATAGAGAAGAATTAGTGACATGAAAACCACTCCCATTCCCGTGAGTGTCATTCCAATTCCATCCCCTTTTAATACTGCATCGGGTGTGAATGCGATTTCTCTGAATGTGCTGCTTGCGAATGGTTCATATTTAATCTCTATTTCACTTAATACTAAAAGCGGTTCTCCTTCGTTTAATTTTGTCGGAGTGTTATTTCTTGTTGAATGTATTTTATACTCAAATTTTGCTCTTGCAATCCATCCCGTAATCTCATCTATTTGCACTTTCCCTATCTGTGTACCTACTAAATCTTGGTCGATAAATCTTCTTGGATTTGCTTTTATTCTGTCTTTATCCGAAGAGATTTTTGAATTGACCAGTATTATTGCAACACCATTATTTCGTTCTAATAGTCGATATTCATTATCAATAATTAATGGAGTCTTTGCGCTTAGTTTTACACTCTTATTCCATGTGTCATTGATCCCTACGGGTTTTGTCGGAAATACTGCAAACATTCTTTCAAATTGTTCAAACAGAACTTCATTACTAAATTGGTTCTCTAAAGATTCTTTTAGATAATCAATTAATTGTGGTTCTTCTATTTCAAAATCATCCATTGCATGAGCAAGTATAGAATCCATTCCAAAAACAGCATTCACCGTACCATCTTTTAATAACTTAAGCGAAAACTCCTTATTAAGTATATTATAATATGGTTTTGCCATTATAGGAACGTCCGCACTATCTAATTCAGAATTATATGCAATCTGCCCTAGAGGACCTTCTTTCAATACTTCTATAAAATTAATTGTTCCTTTTAACTGTATTTCTCCTTCAGGAGATATGGAAGTAGGAACAAATGAAAATCCCGCTAATACTTTTTCATCTTTTTTAATTATAGTATTATCTAATTCTTCGTTGCTCTTAATTGAATTTGAAATCTGGATTGAATAGGTTTCGCCTACTTCAAGTCCAAATTCTATTTTTGTTTTCTTCTCGGCAATAGAGCATGAAGAAACCAAAACAATCAATATCGGTAGCATCAGAATTAATAAAACACGTTTCATTTTTAATTTTGTCATTGTCTTTATTTTCTCCTAAAGCGGTAGATTAGAATGTTTTTTAGGCGGATTAGTATCCTTTTTAGTTGCCAATGCTTGTAATGCTCTGATAATTCTAAAGCGTGTATTTCTTGGTTCAATAACGTCATCGATATAACCATATTTTGCCGCTACATAAGGAGTAGCAAATTTGGCTTTATATTCTGCTTCTTTTTCGTTTACAAATTCTATTCTTTTTTGCGGATCGGTGATCTCTTTTAGTTCTTTTGCGTGAAGCACTTCGATAGCTCCTCTTGGACCCATAACGGCAATCTCCGCAGTAGGCCAAGCATAATTAATATCACCTCTTAAATGCTTCGAGCTCATTACGTCATAAGCTCCGCCATAAGCTTTTCTTAATATCACCGTTACTTTTGGAACTGTCGCTTCGCCATAAGCATATAATAATTTAGCGCCGTGAATAATAATTCCACCATATTCCTGAGCTGTTCCGGGTAAGAAGCCGGGGACGTCAACTAAGGTTACAACGGGAATATTAAATGCATCGCAGAAACGGACAAAACGTGCTGCCTTACGAGAAGCATTTATATCTAATACCCCTGCTAAATATGCAGGCTGATTGGCAACTATTCCAACCGGAATTCCATTGAATCTTGAAAACCCAGTTATAATATTTGGTGCGTAATGTCTCTGTACTTCTACAAATTCATTATAATCTACTATCGAGTGAATTACATCTTTTACGTCATAAGGTTTATTCGGATTCTCGGGAATAATAGTATTTAATTGATCATCTAGGCGATCAATCGGGTCATCGCAAGGCAGCACCGGCGGATCTTCTAAATTATTCTGAGGCATATAACTAATCAATTTCCTTATTAATAAGATTCCTTCTTGTTCATCATCTGCTACAAAATGAGTAACGCCTGATTTAGACCCATGAACCTGTGCACCTCCGAGCTCTTCATCTGTTACTGTCTCGCCGGTTACTGTCTTTACTACCTTAGGACCGGTAACGAACATATAACTTGTTTCTTTGGACATGATAATAAAATCAGTAAGAGCAGGTGAATATACAGCACCACCGGCACAAGGTCCAAAAATAGCCGATATCTGTGGTATCACTCCTGATGCCATAATATTACGCTGAAAAATATCCGCATATCCGCCAAGACTTTTTACGCCTTCCTGAATTCTTGCACCACCGCTATCATTAATTCCTATTACCGGTGCACCGACCTTCATTGCCATATCCATTACTTTGCATATCTTCTGCGCGTACATCTCGGAGAGTGAGCCTCCGAATACAGTAAAATCTTGTGAAAATACATAAACTAATCTTCCATCGATTGTACCATAACCGGTAACAACTCCATCAGATAGATACGATTGCTTATCGAGTCCGAAATCAACTGTTCTATGCGAAACGAACATATCAAATTCTTCAAAGCTTCCTTCATCCAAAAGCATATCAATTCTTTCGCGTGCAGTGAATTTACCTTTTTCGTGCTGTGATTTAATACGAGCTTCGCCGCCGCCTAATCGTGCTTTGGCTCGCATCTCCGTAAGCTCTTTTATTTTATCCTCAATTGTCATTTGTACTCCTTAAGTCCCTTTATTATTCTAAAAATTATTTTCTAATTCGCCTTCTTCGCAAAATTCCGTTAATACTCCAAATGTGCTCTTAGGATGCAAGAATGCAATGATCATATTTTCTGCGCCTTTGCGAGGAGCTTTATCAATTAACTGAATTCCTTTTTCTTCTGCTTCTTTTAATGAATCTGCAACGCTATCAACTCCGAATGCGATATGATGAACTCCTTCACCTTTCTTCTCAATAAATTTCGCTATCGGTCCATCATCATCTAAAGATTCCAATAATTCTATCTTAGTTTCGCCAACCATAAAAAATGCGGTTCTTACTTTTTGGTCTCTCACTTCTTCTACATTATAACATTCTAAGCCGAGCACTCTTTGATAATATCTGATTGCGGCATTTATATCTTTTACAGCGATGCCTATATGTTCTATTTTATTTAGTTTCATCTCTTTTACCCTTTATTAAATAACTACATGTTCTTTATATTCGCCAAAAACTTCACGTAAGACATTCGAGATTTCTCCGACACTTGCATACGCTCTTACGGCATCAAGTATTAATGGCATTAGATTATCATCACCTTTTGCGGCAGTTTTTAATGTTTCTAATTTTTCTTTAACTGCATCGTTATCTCTTTCATTTTTTACTTTATTTAAGAATGCAATCTGTTCTTGCTGAACTTTTTCATCAATTCTTAGAAGTTTACCTTTTGGAGCTTCCTTCTCGGTAAATTTATTCAAGCTTACGACTATTCTTTCGTTTGCTTCTAATTCCTGATTGAATTTATAAGCAGATCTCTGGATTTCGGTCTGAACATATCCTTGTTCAATTGCAGGAATCATTCCGCCGAGAGCATCGATTCTACTAATATATTCTTCTGCTTCTTTTTCTATTTGGTCGGTTAAAGCCTCTACATAATATGAGCCGGCAAGTGGATCGATTGTATTCGTAATCCCGCTTTCATAAGCCACTATCTGCTGAGTGCGTAGGGCAATCTTTACCGAATCTTCTGTAGGGAGTGCTAATGCTTCATCTCTTGAATTTGTATGGAGCGATTGTGTCCCACCTAATACTGCTGCTAATGTTTGAATAGTTACACGGATAATATTATTATCCACCTGCTGAGCCGTTAGAGTGGAGCCGGCAGTCTGTGTATGGAAACGAAGCATCATCGATTTCTCTTTCTTTGCTCCGAATCTCTCTTTCATTATCTTAGCCCATAATCTCCTTGCTGCACGGTATTTTGCCACTTCCTCTAATAAGTCATTATGAGCATTAAAGAAGAAAGATAACTGTCCGGCAAAATCGTCCACGCTTAATCCTGCTTTTATTGCTGCATTTGCATATTCGATACCATCAGCAATTGTAAAGCCAACTTCTTGAGCTGCCGTGGAACCGGCTTCACGAATATGATATCCCGAAATCGAAATAGTATTCCATTTTGGTACTTCTTTGGAGCAATATTCAAATATGTTTGTAATTAATCTCATCGATGGTTTTGGAGGATAGATATATGTGCCGCGAGCTATATATTCTTTGAGTATGTCGTTCTGAATAGTACCACTTATTTTATCTTTTGTTACTCCTTGCTTTTCGGCTACCGCAATATACATTGCTAGTAATACGGCTGCCGGAGCATTGATTGTCATTGAGGTGGATACTTTATCAAGCGGAATTTGATCGAATAAAATTTCCATATCTGCTAAGGTATCAATTGCCACACCCACTTTACCCACTTCGCCCAATGCCATCTGATCATCACTATCATAACCGATTTGAGTAGGTAGATCAAAAGCTACCGATAATCCGCTCTGCCCCTGTCCTAATAAATAACGGTATCTTTCATTCGATTCTTTAGCTGTTCCGAATCCCGCATACTGTCTCATAGTCCAGAATCTGCCTCTATACATAGTTGGCTGAATTCCTCTTGTATATGGATATTCTCCAGGGAATCCTAATTTCTCATTATAATTCTCTGCTAAATCATTCTGATAATATAATGGATCAACTTTGGTAAATGATTGTGTTGTAAATTCTTTTAATCTTTCGGGGAATTTGTTCGTGGATTTTTTGTAATTGGTTTCTTCCCAATTCTTGAATTTCTCTTGAACTTTTAATTTTAGTTCTTCAATACTACTCATTATTTTTTTTACCTCAAAGCAATTATTTTTTAGAATACCCGAGTACTGCAATAATCATTCC
>CALDDL010000117.1 GCA_937936675.1 uncultured bacterium | reverse complement strand
TTTAATCCCACAACTACAATATCCTTTTCGGTACCTAATTATTCACAGGTAGTAATCAAAGTATTCGACATATTAGGTAGAGAAATTCAAGAATTAGTAAATGATTATAGAGAAAAAGGAAATTACACTATTCGATTTGATGGAAGTAATTTATCAAGTGGAATATACTATTTTAAGCTCACTGCCGGAAATTATAGTGCACTTAAGAAAATGTCTTTAATCAAATAGGCAAAGAGTTGTTTAATTAGATACCGGTATAATTATTTCATTATTAGCCGTTTTAGCGATTTCGTTTTTAGAGTATGAATTTGATACTGATTTGGAAGTATGAAAAAAGATGAATAATCAGAAGTGGTTGAGGATATTTAAAATAAAAAACCCCGCTTTAGGGCGGGGTTTAAATGCAGAAATTTATATTCTTATTTAAGAATTTTTACTTCTGAAGCCTGAAGACCTTTTGGTCCTTGAGCTAAAGTAAATTCTACTTTATCGTTTTCTTGTAATGATTTATAGCCATCACCAATGATTGACTGAAAATGAACAAATACATCTTCGCCATTAGCTTGTGAAATAAATCCGAAACCTTTTGTGTTGTTGAACCATTTTACTGATCCTTGTTTGCGCTCTGCCATAACAGTGCCGCTCCTATAATGTTTTGTTAATATGATTTTGTTGTGACAGGGCTTTAAAAACGCACGAAGGGAACTGATACATCTACGTCTGCTTCTACTTCTAAAGTTAACTGCCTTACAACATCTAACTTAAGTAATTTAAAACTCAAATCCAAATTAAATCTTAAATCGAAATGCGGTTTATCTTAAGCATCTATATATTACTATTATGAAAAAGATTGACTTTATAAATAAGATGAACAAACTAGGGAGGGATTCCGAGCCATTTATATTTATTATCGATTTTGAATGCCAGAACGCAATTATTGAACCTCTAGATAAAATTGATAACGAAATTATAAAATATAATTTCGAGGGAAAGAGTAATGAAGGAGAAATAAAAATACCAGAAAATAGTGAGGGATGTAGTGTAAGCAAGTCTGAAAGCAGCCAACTCATATCACAACCCAAGCGCTTAAATAGAACGGCACCTAGCGAAGAGGTGTCTGAAGGTTCCCAAATTATATCATATCCCAAGCGCGAAAATGAGGATAAATATAAAGCGGTAATCTCGTCCAAAGAAGCGATCGCCAAAGTATCGGTACTTTTTGAAAAATTCCCTTTATCATATCATGAATATAAAAAATCATTCAATATAGTAATGGAGAATATCTATGAGGGCAATTCCTATCTCTGCAATCTAACGGCTAAGACTCCTATAGAAACTAATCTTTCACTCGATGATATATTTCTTCTTAGCACTGCGAAATACAAAATAAAATACAAGAATGAATTTATATGCTTTTCGCCCGAAACGTTTATTAAAATTATCGATGGCAATATATATTCTTATCCGATGAAAGGGACTATCGATGCCGATCTCCCCAATGCCAAAGAAATAATACTAAATGATGAAAAAGAAAAAGCAGAGCATATTACGATAGTTGATTTGATTAGGAATGATTTGAGCATCGTTTCAAAAAATGTGGAAGTAACAAAATTCCGTTATATTGATAAGATAAAAACAAATAATAAAAATCTTTTGCAGGTCAGTTCCGAAATAAAAGGTGAGCTGCCGGAGGATTATAAAAATAAGATCGGCGAAATAATTTTTTCGCTTCTTCCCGCCGGCTCAATTACAGGAGCTCCGAAAAAGAAGACTGTAGAAATTATAAAGGAGGCGGAAACATACCAACGAAATTTCTATACCGGTATTGCGGGAATTTTTGACGGGGTAAATCTCGATAGCTGCGTAATGATTCGGTTTATTGAAAGTGAAGAAGGAAAACTCTATTTTAAAAGTGGCGGAGGGATCACTTACCAATCCGATCCCGAAGCCGAATATAAGGAACTTATTGATAAAGTATATCTTCCCATTTATCATAAGGAAAAATAAAATGAATGATCTTTTCGAAACCATAAAACTTCTAGACGGAAAATTACACAATATAGAATATCACAATAAAAGGATGAATAATGCGCGCCGAGATTTATTCTCCGTCGATAAAATTATTTTCCTTGAGCAGGAGGTAGCCGTTCCGCTCGAATTTGCAAAAGGATTATATAAATGCAAAGTTATTTTTGGAAAAGAAATCGAGTCCATTAATATCACGCCCTACAAACCAAAGAAGATAGAAAAGCTAATTATAGTAAGTGATAATAATATAGAATATAGTTATAAATACCTTGACCGCACTCCACTCAATGAAATGAAAAATAAATATGCACCTGGCGAAAATGAAGAGATAATTATAGTAAAGAATGGAATGGTAACGGATTCATCTTACGCAAATCTATTATTCCGCAAAGGAGATAATTATTACACACCTTCCACTCCTCTATTAAAAGGTACTATGAGAGAAAAATTACTCGATGAAAAAAAGATTGCCGAAAGAAGTATAACAAGGGAAAATATAGGAGAGTATTCGGAAATATATCTTATGAACGCGATGCTGGGGATAGGGGAGGCGATCAAAGAAATTTTGGAATAGGATTTTATGTGTCTTTATCCACTTTTTATTGAGATTTTTTTCTTGACAATAAAATTCCAATAATATACATTGCACTAACCAGCCGAGGTAATTAACGATATATTATATATTCTCGTTCTTTCTCTTTATCAGCCGAATTAAGATTTATTATTTAGAGGTGCACTATGAAAAAAATATTTACCCTTTTGGTCTTTCTCACTTTTCTCTTTTCTCAATATCAAATATTAGCGCAAGCTCCGTTGCCGGTTTCACCCACTCACGGACAAGCAGGAGTTTCCACTACTCCACCTATAACATGGAGTAACTATATGGGGTATGCCAATGCTGCGGCAGGTACATATTCCATCGAAATTTATAAGAACGTTTCAGGAGTTTATACTCTTGTTCAATCGCAAAATTTAATTGATCCCGTTGTTCCAAGTTATGTAGTAATTGTTCCATTAGAATTTAGTTCTAATTATGAATGGTTTGTAAAAGGGAGCACCGAGGCAGTCTGGAACGGAAATACCGGCGGCAATACCGGTCAGGGATTTACTTTCACAACCTTTGCACCGCTGCCTCCTGTATTGAGTCTGCCGGTTAATGGAACTACCGGAATTTCAATTGAGCCACAATTCACATGGAATCATTCCAATATATTGCCGGATGATTATCATTTTTATTTAGCTAAAGATGCTGCTTTTACTCAACCAGTTTATGATTTTGTAACAGATTTACTTGTAGTGGATTATAATGAAATACTTCAAAATACTCCGCCTAATGTAGCTCTTGATCATAATACTACCTACTATTGGAAAGTGGTTTCAATACTTCCCGATAATACATTACTACCTCATGATGTGGATGCAAATCCCGATGAGCTTTCATCGGTGGTTTATCATTTTACTACAATCCCCGAAACTCAAGTAATGACAAGCTGGCCATCACATCTAAGTTCAATTAATCTCAATACTTCAGTATTATTCTCTTGGAGTCTTAATCAAGCAGTAGGGACAATGAAGTTCCAACTTCAGATATGCAAACAGACCGCAGATCCAACGCCAACTGATTGGGCAAATGGGGCAATAACAACCTCATACCCATTACAATCTACTACTACAAAAAATATCACTACACTTCTCGGCGGAACCGATTACTGGTGGAGAGTGGTACTATATAATTCAGTTGGACAAGTAATCGGCTATTCGGATGAAGCATTTTTTACTACGCAAGGGGGCACTACTGTTACTGCCACTCCTTCATATCCGATTAATGGCGAAACAATTTATGCATTGAATCCAACTCTATATTGGTATATCGATCAATATGCCGGCGGCGTTACTTACCGTGTATGGTATAGAGCCGATGCCGGAGACGTAAATCTTAATGGAAGACTAGATGATGAAGCCGGAGCATTAAATTCAGGTGCTTATTCGGCTAATCTTTATAAGCAATTAGCCGGATTGCTTAACGGGAAAACTTATTATTGGCAGGTGGAAGTATTTTATGCTGCCACGGGTCAAAGCAGTTTTTCGGCAATTGAAACATTTAAGACCGAGGGACCCGGAACATTAATAAAACCAATTGTTTCCTATCCGATAGATAACGTTACTGTTTATACCACTTCGCCTTACTTATACTGGTATCTCAATGGGAGCAGTGCCGGATTAGTATTCGATATAGAATATGTTTTATCAACCGATCCATTTACAAATACCCCATCAGCCGGATGCGATAATGTTGATGCTCTATTTAAACAGATTAATAATTTGATTCCGGGGAAAACTTATAAATGGCAGGTAAGATCGGATAATGGAATAACGCAATCAGCGTGGTCTGATGCGGGGACTTTTGTTGTAGCAGGAGGAGCTAATCTTAGTTACCCTGTTGCCACATACCCTCTTTTAGAAGAAACTGTATATACAATTAACCCGACATTATATTGGTATCTCGAGGGCTCTAATCTCGGAATAACGAAATATGCAATAAAATGGTATAAAGGAGCTTCAGCACCGGCAGGCGGCTGGGCTGCTTATTCACCCGGTATCAATGATGCAAACGGCGGACAAATTCTTACGGCAAATGCCTTAGATATGTATTATAAAATAACCGCGGATCTTAATTATGGCGCAGTTTATTATTGGGCGGTTGCAGCTTTCGATGGTGTAACTTATTCTCCATATAGCGAAGGATCATTCACCGTTGCGGGAGGTGCCTCTGCAGGTGCACCGGAGCTATCGCAACCGGCTAATCATGAAGTGGTATTTAGCCGTGATGTTAATTTCGGATGGTTTATGCCCGGCGGAATTTTCGGAGTTACTAATTACACCCTTTATTATAGCCGTTCTGATGTGTTCTCGGGCGGTGTGGATGCTAATGGTCCTATTACTAATTCGGTTACCACAAATAATTTATTCAAGACGATTAATAATTTAGTTCCCGGAGCAACTTATTATTGGTATGTAAGAGCAAATTATGGCGATGGCACTTTTGTTAACTCATTAATTTATGATTTTACTGTTTTCACATCTTCAAGTGCAGTTCAGCCTAAAATCGGCGGACCGGATAACGTAACGGTTGGTGTTGCCTCACCGGTGCTTTCGTGGGTTGTTCCATTCAAGACTGATACTAAGTATAATCTTGAGCTAGCCGATAATTCCGAATTTACAGGTAAAGCAGTTTATAGCGATATTAATACAACCTATAAGAAAGTAGATGGATTAGAAAAAGGAAAAGAATATTTCTGGAGAGTTCAGGGTAAGGATAATTCCGGAAACTCTACCTATTATTCAGGTACAGGAAAATTTACCGTAGATGCTAATATCACAGAAGTAAAAGAGGAAATAGTTCCTACCGAATATTCATTATCACAGAACTATCCCAATCCATTTAATCCAACGACTGTGATAGAATTTAATATGCCTAAGAGCGGATTTGTAACATTGAAAGTATATGACCTGCTCGGAAGGGAAGTAAGTACACTAATTAATGAAATAAAAGATGCAGGCACTCACCGGATTAATTGGAATGGTGAGGGACTTGCAAGCGGAATTTATATTTACAAAATAAACACAGGAGGATTTACAGCAGTAAAGAAAATGACGCTAATTAAATAATATGCTAAGGAGAATAAAATGAGTAAGGTTGGTGGATATTCATTGATACTACTGATTTTAAGCGTTATTGCCTTGGCATGCTATAGCTGTCATCTAACTTATTTTCAGTAGTAGTTTTAGTTCGGCGGATTCCGGAAGGGTTTTGTTTTTGGGAATCTTATTTGGGATAAAAATTGTAAGAAATGGAGTAATTGCAATTATCTTAAAAGCCGAGGAATTAATTAAGATTAATTTTTTCAATCAAAATTAAGGAGAGACGAAAATCAGAAAAACGAAAGTAAGTAAAACTTGTTGTTAAATATTCTTGAACAGATTATTAATTAAAACTAAACCCCCCGCTGACAAAAAGGCGGGGGATTTTTTTTGTTGAAAAAAAATATTGAGATTATTTTTTCATGAAATTTATGATTTCTAATTCGGTATCATAACCATAAGCAATTAAATTGCTGCCCGATAGTTTAAATAATTTCTCCCAAAATAGTTTTATATTTTTTATCTGAGTATCGGCATTTAATGCGAGCTTATTAGAAGCCGTTGCACCGCACACAATAATCTTGTAATCTCTTAAATCAGGAGTTTTCTTTTCGGCTTCAAGTTGGCTTAATTTATCGTTTATATCCTTTTCATTTATCCTGTTAAATCCGGTAAAATTGTATTTATTTCCCCTATCTTCATTAATCATATCGCTAAAAATTATTATTACATTTTCGTAATTATATGTATCCTCGCCGGCTGCATTATTAAGAGCTATATCTAGTTCAGAATCATAATTTGCAAGCTCTTTTTTCAGACCAATGCTTTGATTAAGTGCTTCAATTATATTCGTGTATTGTGAGCAATCGGCTCTTTGGGATTTACTTTTATAAATAATATTTCTTAACGATACGCTTATTGAATCATTAATAAATTTTTCAATCCTCATTTTAATCGAATCGGCAGCATTATTAAATCCATCCGTTCCTTCTGAAAAGTCCTTTTGTGAAAGGTCTAAATTGAAAATTCTATCTGATTGAGTCAAGCTGCATTCATCAATAAATTTAATCGATAAGCAGTCTTTCTCTTTCATATTTTTAATAATATCATTAATAATTATATCTACATATCTCTCGAATGTCTGAGGACTCACCGAGGTAGAATTATCTATTTCAATATCAATGTTTCGTCTTTTTTCCGTTGCGCAGCTTGAAAGGGAAATTATTAAAAATAAGGCAAATAATATCTTCATGACACACCTCGGCATTAATAGTTTAAAATTGGTAATTAACTTTGAATATTTATTTAATTTTTTTCCTGATATCATATCGCTTGTTCATGTTCAATCAAATGTAAGTCGGGAGTAATGGGATTAGGGAGCAAATTATTAATTTTGGCAAAATACCTTCTTGATCCTTCCTGTTTATATTTTGATTCTGTAGAAGAATAATGGTCTAATAAATTTTCCGGTTCAATGTTATTGATGCTGTTGTAATTATTTTTATATACGATAAATTCCTGTAAGATAGCCCAGGAATCCTGTAATTTTTCTTGCACAAAATTCTTAATTGACTCTGTATTTTGAATAATTTTTTCCTTTGCTTTAATATTAATTTCTCTAAGCCGAAAAATGTTATTTGTATTTTTGAAAGCACTTACATATATACTTCTTTCGTAAGCATAGTAGCCGGCAACGACGGGTAGTAGCATCCCTAGGATAATCATTGCTGTTGATATAATGCCTATACCGTTGGCTCCTTCGATTTGTAATCCTCGGATTTTAGCAATGTAAAAAATTAAAAGTTCGTAAAAAATAAAAAGAATAAAAAGGATAATAATCTTAGGTATATCTCTCTTTCTCGTAATTGTCTGTTTATACCTAGGTTTTAGGAGAACTTCTCCAATAAGAAGTTCAACGATGTAAATCGCTGCAAATGTGATCAATAATGCTGTAAAAAACGCTCCCAACTCTGCAAGTACCCCTTTAAAGGAAAAAATCGATTTTGCTGCAAAGTAATTGAAGAAAGCTTCCCCAAGTATACATATCATTATTATCGAGGCATATAATCTAATTTTGCCGCGAATATCAGAAAATTCATCGGGATCAATCATGGGGTATTTGGTTAACTCATCGATTTTCTGTTCACTGGAAAGAATTTTGTGTTCAAGAGTTTGGTTAATCCTGTTACGTCTGCTAGAAAAACGGAAGGAATGTATAAGAAACCAATTGATACAGTGTTCAGCAAATGCCTGAATTCCATGGTGGTTTATAAACCACTGTTTGAATTTCAACCTAAAATATAAATGTCTCATGACCGTCTCCGATTATTTATTTCTATTATTATAGAGAGGGGAAATGAAAATAATTCCGGAAAAATTTCGTTAAAAAATAAAAGGAGGGATATTGATTGAAAGAAATGAAAAGAAGTTCATTCAAGGGTGGGTCAATTTTGCTGGGAAAATTAGTTGCTATGCGAAGAATAAACGGATCAATTTACGGTAGGAAAATTGACCCATCAACAATAGGAA
>CALDDL010000116.1 GCA_937936675.1 uncultured bacterium | reverse complement strand
CAATAGAAAAAGTATTGACACGATTTAGCGAAAGAGGACTTCCATTAATAGGTGCAGGCGATTGGAATGATGGTCTGAGTGCAGTAGGATTGGATATGAAAGGGGAATCGATTTGGTTAGCACAGTTTTTCTTCATGGTATTAAATGAATTTTCTGAAATACTCGAAGAGCTAAATCAAAATGAATTGAAAGAGAAATATTTGGAAAAAGCAGCAGAACTAAAAAAGGCAGTAGAAGAATATGGCTGGGATGGGCAATGGTATTGGAGGGCATCGAAAGACAATGGAGAACTAATAGGAAGTGATAATTCTCCCGAAGGGAAAATATTTTTAAATGCTCAGACGTGGTCAGTAATAAGCGGCATCGGTTCAGATGAGAGGCAATTAAAAGCGATGGATTCTGCGCAGAAGAATCTACTTAAAGCAAATGGTGCACTCCTTTTAGCACCTGCATATTCAAAGCCGGATAATTATATTGGATATTTATCTCGATACGCTCCGGGCAGAAGAGAAAACGGGGGAGTTTATACTCACGCAGCAACTTGGGCTATATGGGCTTTTGCTAAATTAAAACAGAATGAAAATAGTTTTGAGGCATATAGAAGATTGAATCCGATTTTAAGCGGAATGGAACCGGATAAATATGTAGCAGAGCCATTCGTAACTCCGGGAAATATTGATGGACCGGACTCTCCAAATTATGGAATGGCTGGATGGACTTGGTACACAGGTTCGGCATCATGGTATCAAAAAATGATTGTTGATCAGATACTTGGAATCAGAGCTTCTAAAGAGGGATTGGTAATAGACCCGTGCATTCCAAAAGAATGGAATTCATTTAGCGTAAAGAGAAAATTCAGAGGCACTCTTTATACTATTACGGTAGATAATACAAATCATTCCGGTACAGGAGTAACTAAGATTATTATTGATGGAGAAGAAGTGAAATCAAATATACTCAATGTGGAAGGGAAAGAGTCGGTACAAGTAAAAGTAATTTTAGGTTAAGCGGAAAATTTTTATGAAAAAACTTTTATTAATTCTATTATTAGTATTAACTCCGGTATTCAATTTTTCGCAAGTAGATTATCCTCTTGCGAAAGATCAGAAAGAGTATTTAGATACTCTTCAAAGGAGAACTTTTAATTATTTTCTTCAAGAGATTAATGAGAAGAATGGGTTAGTAAAAGACCGCTCGGCAAAAGAATCACCTGCGAGCATTGCAGCGGTTGGATTCGGATTGCCCACTTTTGCCATAGCAGCAGAGAAGGGGTGGATTGATAGAAAGAAAGCTTATGATATCACTTTGGCAAGTTTAAAATTCTTTGTGAAATCGGAACAGAGTAGATCACCCAAGGCAACAGGATATAAAGGATTTTATTATCATTTCCTAAAAATGAATAACGGAAAAAGAGAGTGGAAATCGGAATTATCATCTATTGATACGGCATGGTTAATAGCCGGATTAATTTTTTGCCGGCAATATTATTCAGGGGAGGCACCCGAAGAGATTGAGATAAGAAAGCTTTCAAGTAAATTAATCGAAAGAGTGGATTGGAATTTCATGCAATTGAAATCCGGGAAGCATAAGTATGGAATAAGCTTGGGTTGGTCGCCCGAAGAGGGATTTCATAAACGCGCATGGCATGGATATGATGAATCATTATTTATCTATATTCTTGCTGCGGGTTCCGGAATGAAAAATCCTACCGAAGCTTATAATGTATGGTTAAGCAGTTACGTATGGAGGGAGCCATATCAGGGTTTAGAACATTTAATCTTTCCTCCTATGTTCGGTCATCAGTACTCAAATATGTTTATCGATTTTAGAAATCTTTCTGATAAATATATGAGAGATAAAGGGATCGATTATTTTGAAAATTCGAGAAGAGCAGTTTTAACTCAGCAGAGATATGCAATTGAGAACCCATTAAAATGGAAAGGTTACGGCGAATTAATGTGGGGATTAACTGCATGCGATGGAGCGGAGGCAAAAAATAATAAAGATGGCAAAGAGTATTTAGGGTATGCTGCAAGAGG
>CALDDL010000115.1 GCA_937936675.1 uncultured bacterium | reverse complement strand
GAAAAACTTCCCGAAGCGATTTTTACTCCTTCTACTAAAGCTGATATCGGAGATCACGATGAAAATATAGATGAGAAAAAAGCTATCGGAATTGTAGGCTTTGATGTCTATAACGAAATTAAAACAAAAGCATTGGAGATTTATAAAAAAGCATCCGAATACGCTCTTACAAAAGGGATCATTATTGCAGATACAAAAATGGAATTTGGAATCTATAATAATAAAGTAATTTTGATTGATGAATTATTAACTCCCGATTCATCTCGTTTCTGGCCCCTCGATAATTATGAAAAAGGGAGAGCACAAGATAGTTACGATAAGCAATACGTTAGAGATTATCTCTTATCTATCAATTTTAATAAACGTCCGCCGGCTCCAATTCTGCCGGAGAGTGTAATAACTAATACTGCAAATAAATATTTTGAAGCGGTAGAAAAATTAACAGGTAAAAAATTAGAAAAATGACACCAAAAAAGATTAAAGTACTTCCCGAAAATAAATTACAAATAGTTTGGAATGATAATTCCGAAAGTATAATAAAATTAGCGAATATCAAACGTAACTGCCCCTGTGCTATATGCGAAAGCGAAAGAGAAAAACAGAGCAGCAGCTATCTCCCTATCTATTCCGATTGGGAATTGAAAATTAAATCGATCGATAAAATAGGCACTTACGCCATCTCAATTGTTTGGGAAGATGGACATAATACCGGAATTTATGAATTTAACCATTTAGCAAAATTGGCTGAGAATGCTGCTCCCTAATCAATTAACTGTTGCGAGGATAATACTTACTCCATTCTTTTTCTATTTTTTTCTATCACCCGTTGATGAATTAAAACAGGTTTCATTATTAATATTTGTGATAGCGGCTATCACTGATTGGTATGACGGTTGGTTAGCTCGCAAATTTAATTACATCACTGCATGGGGAAAATTTATGGACCCGCTTGCAGATAAGATTCTTACTTCTGCCGCTTTCTTTGGTTTTGTAATTATCGGTACTCTCAATTTATGGATGGTATTATTAATAGTTCTTAGAGACATCATTGTTACGGCTCTTCGCGGTTATGCAGATTATAAAAAAGTTAATTTCGTTACATCAAAAAGTGCAAAATGGAAAACGTTTCTTCAAATGTTTTTCCTCTATTATCTCTTAGTCATTTATGCTGCTAAATCGGTCGATTGGATTAGAAACGATTATAGTAATTTAATCGCAACTCTTAGTAATGCGGCACTCATTTATTATTCTATGCTCTTCATTACACTATTTACTCTATTTACAGGAATTTCTTATATATTTACAAATAGAATTGTAATTAAAAAGCTTTTTAAGGGTAGAATTGAGTAAATTCGAAAAATTAATCGGTTCGGGATTTGGCACCGGCTTCATTAAAAAAGCTTCAGGTACATTTGGAAGTCTCGCCGCCTTAGCTTTATATCTTATCCCTGGATTTGAAAATCCGGCTCTTCTAGTTTTATTCATCTCTGCTTCAATCGTTTTCGGGATTCCGATTGCAACTAAATTTGAAAAAATCTATGGAAAGGATCCGAAAGAATTTACTTTAGATGAATTTACAGGTATGTGGATTACACTTCTTTTTCTCCCAAAATCACTTTGGTTAATAATCCCTGCTTTTTTTATCTGGCGCGCTTTGGATATTTTTAAACCGTTCCCGGCACGAAGACTTGAGAAATTAAAAGGGGGACTTGGAATCTTCGCAGATGATATCATGGCTGGATTCTATGCATTCTTAATTATGCAGATTCTTACAAATATTTTGTATCACTTTATTTAGGAAATTATGAAAGCTCATTTAGTTACGATAGGCGATGAAATATTAATAGGGCAGACGATCAATACCAATAGTGCATTTATCGGAGAAGTCCTCTCCGATCTCGGTGTTATAATTACCGAGACTCATGTAGTGCCTGATGATGCAGATGCAATCCTTAGAGAATTTGATTACGCATTTAATAATAATGACGTTGTAATCGTTACAGGTGGACTTGGTCCTACTCATGATGATATTACCAGAAGTTGTATAGTGAAATATTTCAATACCGAACTTAAAATGAACGACCTTGTCCTTAGCGACGTAAAGAGAATATTTGATCTACGCGGTAGAGTGGTAACTAAAATTAATGAAGAACAAGCACTCGTACCTTTAATTGCGGAACCGATTAGAAATTTCAAAGGTACGGCACCCGGAATATTTATCGAAACGGGAAATAAAATATTTATTGCTATGCCCGGTGTCCCTTACGAAATGAAGGAAATGATGAGCAATTTTGTTTTACCTCGATTATCTGAAAAGATTGATAATAAAGGTTACGTAATTAAAAAAACAAATCTCCTTACTACCGGCATACCTGAATCATATCTATTTGAAAAACTTGGTGATCTGAATTCTCTTCTTAATGGAGGTAAAATGGCTTTCCTCCCAAGCCAATACGGTGTGAGATTAAGAATTACGGTTAAAGAAGATACCGAGGAACAAGCTAATAATAAACTTGTAGAAATTGAACAAAAGATTCGTACTCTTGTAGGCCGATTTATTTATGGAAAAAATAACGATACCTTGGAAGAGAAAGTCGGGAAAATATTATCTGATAGAGGATTGAGAATTGCAGTTGCAGAATCATGTACCGGAGGATTGATTGCAAGCCGACTTACTAATATTGCCGGTAGTTCGCATTTCTTCGATAGAGGAGTTATTGCTTATAGCAATGCCGCCAAAGTGGAACTCCTTAAAGTAGATGAGGATATGATCCATAAATATGGAGCGGTAAGTATTGAAGTAGCGCGCCAAATGGCTGAAGGTATTAAAGCCACGAGCGGTACAGACTTAGGTCTTTCTATCACAGGAATCATGGGACCATCGGGCGGCACTTTGAGTAAACCCGTTGGATTGGTTTATGTCGGAATTTGCGACGATAAGATTTGCACCGCAAAAGAATTTCGACACGGAGATGACCGTTTATTAAACAAAGATAGAGCTTCGCAGTCCGCTTTAGATATGCTAAGAAGGCACTTGCTAGGCATCCAATATGACGAATAAAAAAAATATTTCAAGAAATTAATTAAAAAACGGAGGATATATGACAGAAAAAGATTCAAAAATAAAAATATTAGAAGATGCAATTGTTACGATCGATAAGCAATATGGTAAAGGTACAATAATGAAGCTTGGCGATGGTGTAGTAAACGAAATCGAATCGATCTCTACGGGTTCATTATCACTCGATTTCGCTCTCGGTATCGGCGGAGTTCCACGCGGTAGAATAGTTGAAATTTATGGTCCTGAATCTTCCGGTAAAACTACATTATGCCTCCATATAATCGCTCAAGCACAGAAAGCCGGCGGTCTAGCTGCTTTTATTGATGTCGAACATGCACTCGATGTAAACTACGCAAAAAAATTACATGTTGATACACAGAATTTATTAATCTCACAACCCGATTTTGGTGAACAGGCATTAGAGATTGTTGATACTTTAGTGAGAAGTAATTCACTCGATATTATTGTAGTAGATTCAGTTGCAGCGCTCGTTCCACGCTCCGAAATCGAAGGTGAAATGGGCGATCCGCAAATGGCTATGCAGGCACGTTTAATGTCGCAAGCTCTTAGAAAACTTACCGGTGCTATCTCTAAATCTAAAACTACCGTTATTTTTACAAATCAATTGAGAAGCAAAATCGGAGTTATGTTCGGTAACCCTGAAACCACAACAGGCGGTAATGCACTTAAATTCTATGCAAGCGTTCGTTTAGATATCAGAAGAATCGGCGCAATTAAAGATGGTACTAACGTAGTGGGTAATAGAACAAAAGTAAAAATCGTAAAAAGTAAAGTAGCACCTCCATTCAAAGAAGTGGAATTTGATATTCTCTATAATGAAGGGATTAGCCGTGTAGGAGAAATTATCGATACCGGTATCGAACGAAACGTAATTAAGAAAAGCGGTGCTTGGCTTACTGTAGGTGAAGACCGATTCCAAGGACGTGAGCAATTGAAAACTAAGATGCTCGAAGACGAGAACTTATATAATAATCTCGAAAGAGACGTAATGATTGCTATCGGAATGATCAAGGACGATTCTCCGGTTAAAAAAGATGAAGAGAAAGAAGAAGCAACAACAGCTAAATCAAAAAAAAGTAAATAAAAAATGATTATATCTCGGCTGCTTAAAAAAGGTAATAACGTTATTATCTTTTTTGAGGATAATTCTAAAATAAAAATAGATTATGAAGTAGCAGCTAAAAGCGGTTTAAGAAGCAATGACGATCTATCCGACGAGCTGCGCGAAAAGCTTCTCGAACAAGATCTAAGAATAAGAGTGAGAAATGGTGCTTTCAACTATCTCGGTAGAAGGCACCATTCGTTTTTTGAACTGCGGAAAAAATTATCAGCTAAAGGATATGATAAAGAAGTGATAGACGAAACCCTTAATGAACTTAAAGATAAGGGTTATATCGATGATGAAGATTTCGCTAAAAGATATATTGAAGAAGCGGTTCTGAGAAAAAAAAGCGGAACTAATAAAATTATTGCCGGTTTATATCAAAAGGGAATTAGCAGAGAGATTATTAATCGAGCGATGAACTCTTTTGATAATGATGATGAAATGACCCAAAACGCTTTGGAAATTGCTAAAAAGAAATTAGTATCATTAAAGAATCGTGATATCGAAAAACATAAATTAAAAACAAAATTATTTTCATTCCTTTCAGGTAAGGGATATTCTTCGGATATTATAAAGAAAGTTTTATCGAAACTCGATTTAAATCAGGAAGAAGAATATTAAAATTTTACTAAATTAATAGAACAAAATATTAGGAATTTATGAGCAGCTTTAATGGATTAGATTATTTTGATATAGAATCACTTCTCTCGGAAGAGGAAATATTAATAAGAAATTCTGTCCGTGAATTTGTTGATTCTGAAGTAATTCCGATAATTGAAAAAAATTATAGAGATGGTACTTTCCCAAAGGAATTAGTGCCTAAAATGGCTGAACTTGGTTTATTCGGTATTAATCTTCCTTCAAAATATGGATGCGCCGAGGCAAATAACGTAGCTTATGGTCTCGCAATGCAGGAGCTTGAAAGAGGGGATTCGGGAGTAAGAAGTTTTGTATCAGTGCAAAGCGGTCTTGTTATGTATCCCATCTATGAATTTGGAAGTGAGGAACAAAAAGATTTCTGGCTTCCGAAATTGGCATCGGGTGAGAAAATCGGTTGCTTCGGATTAACAGAACCTGATTACGGTTCCAATCCCGGAGGTATGGTTACTAAAGCAGAGAAAGTCGATGGCGGTTATTTGCTTAATGGTGCTAAAATGTGGATTACAAATGGCACTATCGCCGATATCGCTATTGTTTGGGCTAAACTCGATGGAGTAGTAAAAGGTTTTCTAGTCGAAAAAGATACTAAAGGATTCTCCGCTCCCGAAATGAAAGGGAAGCATTCACTTCGAGCTTCGATCACATCTGAATTAATTTTCCAGGATGTTTTTATTCCAGATGAAAATCTTCTTCCTAAATCGGGCGGACTTAAATCTCCTTTAATGTGCCTTAATCAAGCACGATATGGAATCGCTTGGGGTGTTGTCGGTTCTATGATGGCAGTTTATGATTCTGCTCTTAATTATGCTAAGTCCCGAATCCAATTCAGTAAACCGATTGCCGGATATCAATTAACTCAATTAAAATTGGTAAATATCCTAACTGAAATTACAAAAGCACAATTGATGACTCTTCAATTAGGACGACTAAAAGATAAAGGGACAATAAAACATACACAAATATCAATGGCAAAAAGAAATAATTGCGAAATGGCTTTAGATGCAGCACGAATTGCACGAGAAATTCTTGGCGCAAATGGAATCTTGGATGAATATCCAGTTATGCGTCATTCGGCAAATTTAGAATCCGTTAAAACTTATGAAGGTACTCACGAAATGCATACTCTTATAATCGGCGAAGATATCACCGGTTATCCCGCATTTGAATAAATTGGAGAAGAAATGAATAAATTCAAAATCGCTTATGATGGAATTACTTTTGATGATATCTTATTAATTCCCGCTAAATCAGATATTTTACCGAGAGATACAGACATATCAACTTATCTCACACCGGAAATAAAACTAAATATTCCGTTTCTCTCGGCTGCAATGGATACCGTAACCGAATCCTCTATGGCAATCGCTATGGCTGCTCAAGGCGGAATCGGCATCATTCATAAAAATATGAGCGTCCAACGTCAGGCTGAAGAAGTTGATATGGTTAAACGTTCCGAAAGTGGTATGATTACTCGTCCAATCACCATCTCCGCCGATAAGACTGTAGAAGAAGCAGAAAATCTTATGTCGAAATATCATATCTCCGGTATTCCAATCGTAGATAATGCAGGAAAACTTATCGGCATTCTCACAAATCGTGATCTTCGTTTTGAACCAAACAGAAAGAATTTGATTTCTTCAATGATGACAAAAGATAATTTGATTACTGCTCCTATCGGTACTACACTCGAAGAAGCCGAAATTATTTTACATAAGCATAGAATTGAGAAACTTCCTGTTGTCGATAAAAAAGGAATATTAAAAGGACTTATCACATATAAAGATATTTCTAAGAAAAAGAAATTCCCTAATGCATGCAAAGACGATCTCGGAAG
>CALDDL010000114.1 GCA_937936675.1 uncultured bacterium | reverse complement strand
TATAAAACGTTCCTGTCTCTCCTTCATTCAATTCTTTTTGATATGGATATATATTATAGTGATTGAGTATTATTGAGGCTGAATCGAGTATTGTTACTTTATAATTACTAAATTCAGGAGAGCCAATAAATTCTCTGATACAAGGTAGTTGAGGCTTGCCGATATCCATTGTTGTAAAACGATCAAGTAATCTTAAATTTTGATAAGTTTCACCATTTTCTGTTTTTAAAAACTGTTCTAAACTACTTAAAGTAATTTCTACAATTATTCCATTGTTATCTGAGCTTAATACTGATATGGAGGGTTTAACTAAAGAGCCTGATCCATTAAAAGAGATAATTTGACTATGCAGCGGGATATGGATTAATAGCAAAATAAAAACAGTAAAATACTTTTTCATTGTTTGCCTCTTTCATATATATATAAATGTTATCACCTTTTATTTATTTTAAGCTACCCTTAAGTAACCTCCAAATCGTTCGATTAATTATGATGAGCAAATGATATAGTTTTGTCTTAATAAAGTCAATGCACAAATATTGGTACTGTTTTAATAAAGATAGAAATATTATTCTAGTAGGTTCATCTTTTTTACTGCACGATAATTGGCTGCTTCAAGTGTATAGAAATACATTCAACTTGGAAACTCACTGCCATTAAATTTTATACTATAATATTCCGCTTCTTTTCTTTCATTTACAAGTTCAGACATCTCTTTACCAAAATATCAAAGACTTTTATTATAACATTTCCCGATTTTGGAAGCTGATAATTAATTGTTGTTTCGGGATTGAGTGAATTAGGATAATTTTACATTTACAACGTCTGGGTAAATGTCTTCCCTTGATCTGAAACGGCTTCGACTACTATATTCTGCGCTGTGCCTTCGAGCTTATATTCATACATGTGATAATTAATATAAGAATCGACCCATTTATGTTTTTTCGGAAGTTCAGGTCCATCAAAAAGTGATTGACTAAGCGGATCTTTATCTAATATCTGAGTCATTTCACCCTTCTTCTGCCCATCAGCATAGAGATTGATTTTCCAATCTTTATTTGCTCCCCATACATTTGCTAAGACTCGCTTCTTATCGGTATTTAATTCATTAAAAATACGAATCTGATGATCGAATGGTTTCTTGGTTGCTTTATACTGCCAAGTGAGTTTATCACCATCGACCGAATAAACCATATAACCATTAGGAGTGCCATCGCCGCAAATATCGGCAGTCCACCAAGCACCGCAAACCGCACCACAAACATGAATTTCAGCGCCGCCATCTTTAATAAATTCCATTTCGTGCATGTGTCCCGTAATTATATACGATTTATAACCATCGAGTAACTTATATAGTCCTTCGCGGTTCATAAGTGCCGTGCTTACTCTCGGTTTGGATTCGCCTAATCTTGTATGTTCGGTGTTATAAGGAGGGATATGAGTAAATAGAATAACCGTTTTCCCTTTTGGAATATAGCTGAGATCATTCTTAAGCCAATCCATCTGATCCTTTTCTAAATAACCTATATATCCCGATCCATGATAGAAAACATCATCTAAAACAACATAATGCACTTCTCCTTTATTAAAGGAATAGTAACGCGGTGCCATTTGATTTTGGAAAGTTTCTGAAGAACCTTCATCCGATTGTGATTTCTTATCAGTATCATGATTACCCGGAACGGCAAAAAATGGTACCTTGGCTATCGAATAATATTGTTTGAATTGTTCATATAATTCCAAATGATCATATACTATATCACCGCAGCCGACTGAAAATACATTTGTTAGTTTTTGTTCATTTATAAAATTCTTAATGTCATAGACGGTTTCAGCATAAAACCGTTGCAAATCTTTATCATCTAAAACTTGTGGATCTGCTAGTAGAAGAAAATTATGTTTTTTATCGTCTCCTTCTTCAGGAATTACTCTAAATTCCACGTACGGCTCTTTCTCATCAATTTTATTAATAGGATAAGAAAATTCAGGAATATAATTACTAAAGACCGGTATTTTCTGTCCGGAAGGAATCGACATAAATAAATATTCTCTCCTTATATCGGTAAGAAGCGAATAAGTGCCATCTTTATCTGTAGTAGTGCAATTTAATCCATCAGAAATAACAACATCTTGAAGCGGATAACCAACCGAGGTTACTTTCCCTTTTACAAGAAGTGTTTTCAATCCGTTGACATTTTGTAATTGCTGCTGATTAGCCGGCATTCCTTTTGTCTTTTTTTTCGGTTTATTTTGAAGATTGGCAAGCGGTTTTGCAAGTAAAGTATCTGAAGCCGCAATTCCGGCAGCAGCCATTAGAGAAGTTCTTATAAAATTTCTACGATCGGACATATCGATTCCTTTTTATTTCGTTCTATTATTATTTAAAACTATAAATGCGAATTCTACTAAATTTTTGATATAACTTTATTTCTTAAAAGAGAATAAGATATACTTGTAATGGAGTAAAACGGAATTAAATTTGCTTAAATAAATTAGCCATTTCGATAGCCGAAAGTGCAGCATCCCAACCTTTATTACCGCCTTTAGTACCGGCTCTTTCGATTGCCTGCTCAATAGAATCGGTAGTTAATACACCGAAAATAATAGGCATATCAGTTTCGAGAGCTACATGAGCCACTCCTTTAGAAACTTCATTTGCTACATAATCAAAATGAGGAGTGCCGCCTCGAATAACAGCACCTACGCATATAATTGCGTCATATTTTTCCGATTGAGCTAATCTTTTTGCTACTAATGGAATTTCATAAGAGCCGGGAACCCATGCTATTTCAATATCCTCGGGATCGCATTCATGTCTTTCGAGACAATCGAGCGAACCACTTAATAATCTGCTCGAAATCATCTCATTGAATCGGCTTACTACAATCGCAAATTTTAATCCCTTGGCTGATAAAACACCTTCATATACTTTAGCCATTATTTACCTCTATTAGATTTATAAAATGTCCTAGTTTGTCTCTCTTTGTAGAGAGATATTTTTTATTTGTGTCGGATGGTGGAATCTCGATGGAAACACGCTCTATAATTTCGAGACCGTGTCCGCTAAGTCCTTTAATTTTGCGCGGATTATTGGTTATAAGGCGCATCTTTTTTACACCCAAGTCTTTGAGTATTTGTGCACCGATTCCATAATCGCGAAGGTCGGCTTTGAACCCGAGTGCTTCATTTGCTTCTACAGTATCATGCCCTTTTTCTTGGAGTGAATAAGCAAGAAGTTTATTTACGATTCCGATGCCGCGCCCTTCCTGTCTCATATAAAGCAAAATTCCCGTACCTTCATTTTCGATCATTAAAAGAGAATTATCAAGCTGCTCGCCGCAATCGCATCTTCGAGAACCGAATACATCGCCAGTTAAACATTCAGAATGAACCCTTACAAGTATCGGTTTATCGGGCGTTATCTCCCCCTTTACTAATGCCATATTATTTTCCAAGGGATTGAGGAGATTATCATAAAGATGTAATTTGAAATCGCCATGTTTTGTAGGGAGATCTATTACAACTCTTTTCTTCACTAATTTTTCTTTTGAGCTTCGGTAATCAATAAGATCGGCAATAGTAATTAATTTAAGGTTGTGTTTTTGTGCGAATTCATATAATGCCGGTACACGTGCCATCGTTCCATCGTGGTCAAGAATTTCGCAAAGAACTCCTGCGGGATTAAGATCTGCGAGACGAGCCAGATCGATTGTTGCCTCTGTATGACCGGCACGTTTTAATACTCCGCCTGCTTTTGCCACTAAGGGAAATATATGTCCCGGTTTTGCAAAGTCATCCGGCTTCACATTATTATCAATCGCCTTTAAGATAGTAATTGCTCTATCGAATGCAGATACACCGGTTGTAGTATTATATTTATAATCGATCGATTCGGTAAAAGGGGTGGTATGGAGCGAAGTATTATCCTCGACCATATTTTCGAGATTCAGTTCCTTTGCTCTTTCTTCGGTAATAGCAAGGCAGAGTATTCCTCTTGCTTCGCGCGTAATAAAATTAACCGTCTCTGGGGTTATTTTTTCCGCTGCAATTATTATGTCGCCTTCGTTCTCTCTATCGGGATCGTCCACTACCACTACCATCTTGCCGTTTTTTATATCTTCGATAGCTTCTTCAATAGTATTAAAAACTATTTCCATCTAATAACCTAATTCCTTCAATCTCTCTTCGCTTAAAGCGAGGGGAGTTTTCGCACCCTTTATTAAAAAATTTTCTACATATTTAGAAATAATATCAATCTCGATATTAACATTTTCTCCAATCTTTTTATAGTGCAAATTGGTATGCCTCCAAGTAAATGGAATTACTGAAATTGTTACAATATCGTTTTTCTTTTCAGCAACCGTAAGACTAATTCCATCGATTGCAATTGATCCTTCGGAGATAAAATAGTGAGCTATATCTGCGGGTAATTTTATTTCGATAAACCAATTTTCGCCGTTATTTGTAATCTTATGAATTGAACCGATTCCATTAACGTGTCCTTGAACGATATGTCCGCCGAGTCGATCGGATAATTTCATGGCTCTTTCAAGATTTACTTTTGTTCTTGGAAGGATTTTTGAAAACGTGCTTTTTTCTAAAGTAGTTCCAACCGCTTCAACGCTAAATTCTTTACCAGAGATTTCGGTAACGGTTAAGCATACGCCATTAATAGAAACTGAATCCATTACCTTAAGGTCATCAAAAATTTCGGGCATCAAGATTTTTATTCTTTTTCCGCCTGAAATATTTTGGAATGATTCTATCTCTCCTATCTGCTCTATTAATCCGGTAAACATAGTTTCCTAATTAAAAAAATATTATATCAACTTCTAAGATATGAAAATTGGACTAAAATTTTCGGTAAACTAACTTAATATCCTCACCTAATCGGTCGGAAGATATTAGTTTAAGTTTTTGAATTTTGTTGGAAATAAAAGAAGGAAGTCCATCACCTAAAATTTTGGGAGCAATTAATAAGATTAATTCATCATACATCTCTGAATCGATAAATTGCGAGAATACATTTGATCCTCCTTCTATAAGTATAGAAGTAATTTTTTCTTTGGCAAGATTTTTTAGGATTGAGGGGATGTCGGTTTTTCCTTTAATGATTGTCAGATTTTCCGGATAGAAAATTGTTTTATTAAGAGAATTATATCCCGAATCAAATTCATTGGAGTTATCCAAAAAGCGCGAATTTATATCTGTCTCATCGGTGGTATAAATCCAAGTTTTTTGATCTTTCGATGATTTTATGATAAATGAATCGGCTGGGAACGATAAGTGTTTGCTAAGAATAATGCGTATCGGATTCCTTCCTTCCACTTCTCTAACGTTTAGTTTTGGGTTGTCTATTTTTACTGTGTTTGCGCCTATAAGCACCGCGTCATATTTGGCTCTAAGAGAATGAACAAATTTTTTAGATTCTGCTCCTGTAATAGACGTTTCGGAATTGTTTAGAGCGATTTTACCATCGAGTGTCTGTGCTATTTTGATTGTTATGTAAGGAATTTTTTGAGTGATATACTTAAAGAAAAATTTATTTAATTCTGCTCCCTCCTTCTCGGCAGTTCCGGTAATAACTTCAATGCCCGCTTCACGGAGCATGCGAATCCCGTTTCCGCTCACCTTTGGATTTGGATCAAGATTACAGATAACAACTTTTTTAATTCCCGATTTTATTATTAATGGAGCGCATGGGGGAGTCTGTTTATCGGTATGAGAGCAAGGCTCTAAATTGCAAAATAGAATTGCTTCCTCAAGATTTTCATTAGCATTTTTAATAGCATTCGCTTCTGCATGAAGCGATCCATATCGCTCATGATATCCGCTTGAAATTATTTTACCGTTCTTTACAATTACTGCGCCGACTAAAGGATTTGGACTAACAGCTCCGGCACCTAATTTTGCAAGACGAAAACATTCATTAATATATTTTTCGTGATTCTCGTTCATTTAATTAATTTATCTCGTTGAGCAATTCTGTGAGAGGGTTTTTTCTGTAATTTTCAAAGAGATCGATTCAAAAAATTCCAACCGTTTCAATATCTTTAAATACGTTTTCTGTTCGTTAGTTAATAGATCTTCTTCCGGCATAATGATCCTCTTCGTATTAAATTATGTTACAATTTCCTTTGGTATAGCAATGGTCTCATAAAAACGTAAATCAGAAATTTCTTTAATTAGTAATATTGCTTTATTAATCTCTTCAAATGTAGAATACAATCCGGAAACAGAAAGACGAATATTATTAGGTTTTCTGAAATCAGGTATTACTTTTAAATCGCTTTTAATACCCTTTATCATAGCTTTGCTAATTCTATAAGCTTCCGGATGGACTATCGAAACATGACTTCCTCTAATGCTCGAATCGAGAGGTGAATCGATGGAAAATCCTAAAGGGACTAAAATCCTATTTATAAGAAATATCATATAGTCCGTTTGCATAATATTTTTTTCTCTTATTTTGGAAATACCAGCTTTTAAGATAATATCAAGTCCCGGTTCAATCGCTGTCAAGGAGATAACAGGAGGAGTACCTACTAAGAATTTCTTTATGCTATCGGCAGGGCGATATTCGGAATTAAATGCAAAAGGTTCTTGATCTCCAAACCATCCCCAAATTGGGGATTCCAATTTTTTAATTAAATCTTCTCTCACATATAAATAAGCAGGAGCTCCTGGTCCGCCATTTAAATACTTATAAGTGCATCCTACTGCCATATCGGCTTTGGCATCGTTAAGATTAATTTCCACAGCTCCCGCTGAATGACTAAGATCCCACAATACTAAAGCACCTTTGGCATGCGCCATTTCGGTAATTTTTTTTATATCGTAAGTGAATCCGCTCTTGAATGCTGTATGAGAAAGCACTACTAAAGCAGTATCATTATCAATCAATTTATTTATTGCATCGTCGCTGATCGTAATTCCATCTTCGCTTTGAGCAAGTTCCAATTTATGCTTGTTTCCGAAATCCTTTATAATTCCTTGAATAACATATAAGTCCGAGGGAAAATTAAAACTATCGCT
>CALDDL010000113.1 GCA_937936675.1 uncultured bacterium | reverse complement strand
CAACATCACTAATATCCATTAATGAATACTTGAAGATCGAATAACCAAAAGAAATTGGGAGAAATGCTAATAAGATTATTGGCATCATATATTCGGGGTTATTAAAAATCAAACCGATTATAGCGTTTGCAATAGTATATGTATAAATTAATGCGATAAGTCCGATTGTATATGAGACAAGAATAATAAAAATTGCGTTTCTTTCCCGTTTATCATTGAGTCGAGAATAGCTGATTATTAAGAGAGTTAATCCAATTCCAAAGGAAGTAATTATAGAATTTAGGTGGAATAAACTCAGGAAATGCCCGATATTTTGATTACCACTAAATGCAAGAAATAATCGAAGAGAAATCGATACTAATGCAATTACAATTGGAGCATATTTAATAAGTCTTATAAACCATAATCTATCTGAAAACTTAAATTTTCTTGGGAAAATAGAAAAGAACTGTAATATGTAAAATGGCAAGAATGATGCACCGATAGTCCATAATACCATTACAGCAAGAGCAATAAATATGTTTTGATATATTATCGAATTAGTAAAAGATTCTCTGAAAAAGAGAGTTGCCATCGAATAAAGCACAATATTAGCACCAATCAAATAAAAACTTTGCTGAGTTTTTCCTTCTGGTTTTGCCATTAAAACGAAAAAACCTACTATCACCCATATAGTTCCTAGCAGAGTAAATGAGAGACCGGGGAAATCAATAAATTTCTTTACTCGAACTTTCCCTTCATATATTTCGCCATATCTTGAAAATTCATAAGTTGCATAATCCCCTTTTTGAACGTTATCAAGAATGTGGCTCGCTTTAACTAAGTTATCAACTTTCACCCCATCAATAGAAAGTAAAATATCCCCATCTCTTACACCAGCGTTCCAAGCCACACCCTCAAATTTTACTTGGTCGAATTGAATATACGATTTACCCTCGCTATTTATTTTTAATACCCAAAGGCATTCATCATTCGACTGTGCCGTTACAAAAAAAATAGAATAATAATTAACAAAAGAAATGAGCAATAGAAAAAAGAAAGATATAATTATCACTCCTTTTCTATGTGATTGAAATATTTGTTTAATTTTATTCATTTAATTTACTTTTATAATAAGACATGTAATATCGTCTGATTGTTCAGCACCTTTTGTATATTCGTGAACTTCATTCTTAATTTTTTCTAAAATCTCATCGCTACTTTTAAGACGTTCCTCAAGTGCAATTCGTTCCAATTTTTCGTCAGAAAATTCTTCAAAATCAATATTCATAGCTTCAGAAATCCCGTCCGTAAAGAAAATTATAACGTCGTCTTTTTCCATTTTAATTGTTTCGGAGATATAAGGAATAATAGTTGGCATAACACCTATAATCATCCCCCCTTTTTTAAGCTTTTCAATTTGAGCGTTTCTAATTAATAAAGGTGGATTATGACCAGCATTTACATAGGTAAACTCTAATTTTGCTCTATCAAATATTCCCCAAAAGAATGTAACGAAACTTCCGTTGCTCGTATTCTCTGAAATCAAGTCATTAATTAAATTAGTCGATTCATCGAGAGGGAGATTTTGTTTACAGATAGATTTAAGAAATGCTTGCAAATTTGCCATTATCAAAGCTGCAGGGACACCTTTGCCGGAAACGTCTGCTATCGCCAGCAGTACCCTATCATTATCCAATTTTACAACATCATAATAATCGCCGCCGACTGTTTTAGCAGCAAGATTATAGGCAGATATACTTACTTCTTTATATTGAGGTATCTTTTTAGGTAGTAAGTTTTGCTGAATATTTCTTGCGATTTCAATATCTTTTTCGAGTTTCTCCTTCTCAAGAAGACCCTTTATCATACTTGCATTCTCAATTGAAATTATCGCTAAACTACCCACTGATGAAATATATTCTACATCCGACTTAGAGAAGGGCTTGTTTGTAATTCTCCTTCCTAATAAAATCAATCCTTTTGTAACGGACTTAATTTTCATCGGGACTATACATTCAATTTCGAACTTACTTAATTCCGGATATCTTTTTGCTATCTGGTCTTTATCTAAACTTTCATTTATTTTATCATATT
>CALDDL010000112.1 GCA_937936675.1 uncultured bacterium | reverse complement strand
TGAAATATTTACTAATCCATCTTTATTAACTTTTACAGGAAGTGATATTATTGGTGGAATAATAGATAAATCCGCAAATAAAAATCCTTTCTCTTTTGTCCATAAATCTATAACCGGCATCCCACCGCCATAATCTGCTTCATTATTGCCAAAAAAGTTCTTCCTTGAATAATTCTTAGTAATTGAGAAAATCCAATCATACCGTTGTGGATAAGTCCCGCCTTGCAAACTCCAAAATTTGTAAGAACTATCAGCATTAATATTTTTTGCATCAACTATAATTATGAAATCTGAAAATCCCTTTAATGAAAAATCCTTCTCTCCAAAATTTTTTATTTCCGGTGAGAATAAATAAATATTACCATTCCTTTTTTCAATTGATAAATATAATTCGATTTTTTGGGATTGATTTTCAAAGATATAATCCAAGTTATTGGATTTATTTGAATTAAATTGAAATCCATCAGGCTCGATTACTTTTACATAATTATTTATGCTAAATCCGGTTCCATTGGTGATTATATCGAAACTTTCTTTTTCAAAATCACTCTGCCCAATAATATAATTAGGCAGGTTAAAAAGTAACAGAACTAATATTTTAGCAAGATTTTTCATCATAATATTACTACGAATTTTCCTTGAGCAGTACCAATAGGGGTTTCTATAAAATAAAAGTATAATCCTGCTGCCACTAATTGATTATCTTCATTCTTAGCATCCCATATTGCTATACTTGGAGCTAAGGCACTCCTTCCTTCATGATGAACAGTCTTTATTAATTCACCCGAAACGTTAAATATTTTTATAGTTGCCTTCTCCGGTAATCCGGTAAATTGTATTTGACTATCACGACCTTGTTCCCACCCGTTTGAAACTACATAAGGATTAGGAACAACTTTTATTTTCGATAATGTGGATGTGGCTTTTGGTGCATGAGGTACTACTTCTAAAGTATTAGTTCCAAAACCCGGATTTGGATTTGCAGTGTTTTCAAGAGGTCCGGTTATACCGTTTCCGCTGTCATAAGCTGCTACATAATATCGATATCTGAAACCATTTGTTATATCATTATCTGTGAACATCCTTACCTTATCGCCTCTCTTAAAATATTGTAGTGAATCTGTATCAATAGTCTTAATAGGCGGAAGGCCGGAATCGTTTCCAAGATAATACCATGCAAATTCAGGAAGAGTTTTATAATTCCCTTTGATTCCATTCTGCAAATCATATTGTGCTAATGGTACATATTTTGTCGTACCCGAGAAATCTTTGAAAGTTTCAGTTCCCCATGTAATGCCCCTATCAGGTGAACGATAAACTTTATATCCTTCAAATTCAGGATCGTTCTCACTATCAATACTCCAATAAATTGTATTACTACCATTGCCGGGAACAATTTCAATTTTTGGTGCTTCGGGTGCTGTTACTACCTTCCAGTTAGATGCATATAGTATCTGTGCATTGGTCGCATTTTTATAAAGCTGATTTTTATTCATCCCAAATACAGTTGCAAATATTAATGTATCTGTTTGTCCCGGGGCTAAATCAAATGCTCCTGATCCAATTAATTGAATTCCGTCTGCTCCTTCTGCTAGATAATATCCCGGTCCACCTTCATCGGCATCAGGAACCCCATTCATATTAAAATCATCATCAATTCCATCTTTATTACTATCATGCTGATCACCGCTATTCAATAAATTATATCGATAATATAGTTCCTTCCCTGCACCATTGCCTCGTGGAGAAACAGCTTCCATCCAAAAATGGAACGCATCATAAGTCTCAATTTTTTTTGAATGACCTGGCATACGTAAAGCTACTGCTCCCGCATAAGCAATGGTTCCCGGTGCCATTGTTTCACCATTGTGATTTACTTCATAACCGTCATCATCGGTTCCATAAGCAAATTGCATCTGTGGATCATAGTAATGTCTATCCGCATCTCCAGTAGAAGTAGGTGAAAAAGATAGAGGTAAAAAGCTAAAATCAATATGAGCCCCTACTCTCATTCCTTTTATCGGCGCAGTGCCAATATTTCTAATTACATACACCCATACTATAAAATCTTGATATAGTTCACCCGACCAAGCCATTCCTCTCATTTCAACATTTGTCTTAAGCCATCTTCTTTCCTGATCGCCTAAGTCTGTTCCTTTCCATCCATACATTACTGAATACGTTTCTTGATCAGCTAAACGTTGACCATTTTTTCCCATTCCGGGCCAGCCGTCAGAACCAATTAATAATGATTCATTAGTACCCGGTATAATTTTAGGCCACCCATTTATAGGCCATGTACTTTTATCGGTACTTAGATTTGCTTTCTGATTTCCGGTTACTTCCGGATATGGAGCAAAATGTTCTTCATCCCAAAATGCTGCCGGTCCTTCATCTAATGAGGCATCTAAATATTCTAAATTATTTATATTTGTACCTCCGACTGCACCCGGTTCCTGAATTCCCGGCGCTCCAATTATCAACCCTACGCATGTACCATAGTTTATTCCACTTCCACTTGGATATTCAAACGAAGGACTCCTCGATAATGGAATATTTTGCTCATTTCCATAACCTAATAATCCGGTATTATTGAAATATGTCCTAACCCTATTAATATCCATAATATTCCAACGCTGATATATCATTGGGTCTTGCGCTTGGATTGTAATTGCTGTTATTGCTATTAATACTGCAAATATTTTTATTAGTTTCATGTCAATTCTCATTTTTTTCAGTATTTAATAGGACTTGTAATTATACTTTCTATTCCTGAACTAACCATATTAATCTCTTTTAATATCTTGAAAGTCTTCAAATCAATTATCACGGTGGATGTAGCTAAATTGGCATAAATTAATTCTCCGGTCGGAACGATTGTTATGCTCTTAACAGATGTGGAGAACATCATTGTATTGACTACATTTTGTAAATTTCTGTCATAAAGAATAATTCCTTTTCCTGCTGCGACTAATGCATTAGATGGAGAGAATGCTACTTCAATTGGTTCATTACCTGTTAATAATGTTTGCACTATATTTACTTGAGTTCCATTTTTATCTACAGCCTTTATTTTTAATCCCTTGGAATCGCAAATTATTAACTGCTGATTTTGTGAATCGTATTTTATCTCTCCTAAAACAATAGTCTGAACTACATTTGTAATTTTCTTAATTACTGCTCCGGTTGAGGAATTTAATAAATATAAATCCCTTGAGACTTGGTCTAAAGTATAAAGTATTGTTCCATCATCGGATATTGCTAATTTGCCCGGATAAAACGATAGATTAAGTTCAGCATCTTTAGCTAGAGATGTTGTATTTATCTTTGTAATTTTTTTTCCGTTTACACTTATGCAATAAGCATAATTCTGATTCGTTACGATTGAAGAAGGATTAGCTGCAGTAGCAATTCGTTTTACGATTTCGTTGCTCGATAGATCGATAATCGCTATCTCATTTGCACTTGTATTGCTAATTAATAAATATTTTCCATCAGATGAAATTGCCATCCCTTCAGGTGCTTTGAATGAACCAATAGTGGCAGTAACTGTATCTAAATTAGAGATCCTTCTTACGCTTCCTTCTTTACGATCTCTTATAAAAATGTTATAAAATCCGCCATCGGAATAATCCCCTTCTGTATAAAACCATCCTTTTGTAATTTCCATGGTTTCATCAA
>CALDDL010000111.1 GCA_937936675.1 uncultured bacterium | reverse complement strand
TACCTGAAGTAAGAGTTTTAAACACAATCGCTTTCATATCTGAAAAGCCATCTCCATTTCCTATCTGCATCTCATTTCCATTGCCTTCAGGAAGCGTTTTTATTGTAGTATAAGTTCCATTCTCTAATTTTACAAACTTATTGGCATTATATATATCGCACCATGCTATTATGCTCCCTTCACCATTATCCCGCCTTGAATTATTATTTGAACTTCGTACAGTTCCAAGTCCGAATGAATTAAATCCCGACCAAGTACTTCCGGTTTTTCTCCTTACTACAGCAGCTGGTATTGATGATGAATATCCCGACCAGCTTACTACCGGGTTTTCTGCCTGCACTGATATTGATGGTGATATATTATTTGTAAAACCCGAACCCGATGATACAAGGGTACTTTCAAATATATATTCGTAATCAACTCCTGCGGTCAGTTTTGCATATCTTATCTCTGTGCCATTCTGGAATGCAAGAAACATTCTCTGTGAGTTATACACTAATGAGGGATTTGTACTCGAGGTAGTCGAATAACTTATAACGAAATCACTCCCTACGGTTCCTTGTGTACATGTTCCGGTAGAACATTTTACATTTATTCCTCTTAATTGTGATGTGGATGTGGGTTTGAAGACTAGCAATGCACCTTCACTGCTATATGCTGCTATTATGGGTCTTGTATCATAATCATAACTCGATAGAGAATAAACATTTGTTATCCAGCTTTTTTGTCCATTACTGAATCTTGCAGCTTTTATTCTTGGTCCCTCATTACTTTGAAATGCAATAAAGATAGCATTTGAATTATGAGTTATTGAAGCGTTTTTTGTATTTGCACTTGCGATATCCACTAATTGTTCGGGCTGCCATGTAACTCCGTTATCCGTACTATATGTGTACCAGACTTTATCAAGTGATTCATAAACTATATGAAGCTTTCCATCGTCTGTTCTTACTACTTTCCTTTGACTATTAGTGGAAAACCCTGAACTGTAGTTTGATATCATATTCCCTTTATATTTTGCATTTAGATTTGTTGTGCCTGTTATAGTCACGTCAAGTGGAGTTGAGGGATTAAAATCCCCGTCATACCAATTATAATTTATACCGCTCGCTGAAAATGTTGACTTAGCTTTCACTGCGTATTTTTGATCAGCTAAAGTTCCTACTTGAATATTTAAGCCGGTAAATGCTTCATTCTTTATAAATCCATTACCGGAGGCGGAATATAGATTGAATTGGTTATCGGTAGTTGGGTCTTTGAAATATATTTCTCCTTCGGTTATATTGCTTTTCTCCGGGATTAAGTTCTTAACTGTTAGAGGATAGACAGGCAGAAATTTTCTTTCTACTTCTTTAGTGCGTAAATCGAAAATTGTATTTATATAATTTGAAGAACTATAAATATTTTGATTTTCTTCTGGAGTTATATAACTATATACCCACTTAAAAGAATAATTTCTTTGGCTATTATAATTTATTTCGGTTGTTAAATGCTCGACTTGATTTACATCAAAAAACCTTAAATAAGCCAAAGAATCAGATGCCACAGTTATATTATTTGCTTTTAATTGTCCGAATGCAAAAGTTTGATCCTGGATCCTATTTTTCATTACTACCGGGATTGTAAAATTAGTTTGTGTTGCATACGTATTCCCCCAAAGTTCCCATATTGTATATTCCGCATTATTAGTAATTTCATCTACTATTAATTCATTGCCCACACCGTAATATATTTTTTGTGAATCATGATTTATGAGTATATTTAAATCATGAGAAGGATATTATACATTGTGCCCTCCCCAATCCTCGTCTCTAAAATCAATTATAAAACTTACAGTTTTCATACCAAATGTTACTTCTATTTCCATTAAGCCCCAAGGCATAGTAGGACTACTAGGAGTAGTATTATCTGGTGCTTCAAATCCATAATTATCAGATAATGTATATTCATGTGGGAAAAGCGAACTATCTCCTAATATTGGTTTCGATAAAATAGAATTATAAAACCAGAAATATGATGCGGTATTTAATCTCACAGTAAAGTTTCTGTGGGTCGAACCCTCCATAATTTTAAAAAGAACTTCACCTGATGCCCCTAATACATTATGATTTACCAATAATACTCCTAATAACAATAGTATTCTAAAATGTTTCATTTTTAGTTTCTCCTGATTATTGTTACAAATGCTTTATTATTATAAAATCCTACACTTGCACAAATATTTCCATCTGTGTGTGCCCCTCCATAGCTTGATGATCGATGGATCTCCCCTATTATCCCCTTATACCTTTCTCCATTATAGTGAATTAATGATCCTTCCAGATTTCTTGTATTACCGATATAATAAATGTCATTGTTTTTTACCATTGCTAATTGGAATATATCAACGTCTAATTCAGTATCTATAAAATCCCTTTGTAATACTACTTTTTTTGTTTCCAAATCATAATACCAAATTTTTGTACTTCTTATATCAGGACCTCCTAAGTAGAGTTTGCCTTCATAATACTTCATCTGAAGCGATCGCAATGATGGTTTGTCTTGACTTCCGTCATAAATTACCTTAGCACTTCCTTCGCTTAACTCTACTATTATAAATCCATCATCACTACTTCTTGCTAAGGCATAAGCAATTCCGGTTTCTTTATTCCCTGTAATACTGAAGAAAAGCCATTTTCTATCATATTCTATTTTCTTCCATTCTTTCCCATCAAAATGAACTATCGTACCCCACCACCCTACTCCCCATATATTCTTCTCACTTGAGCCCCATAGCTTTTCTACTCCCTGATTATTAGTAAAGTTTAATTTGCTAAAATCTTCCCACCTTATTATTCCATTCTTATATTTTAATACCACTCCGGAAGCAAAATAAATCTCTGATGTGTCTTTTGCCCAAATCCCTGAAATACCTGCACTGTTAAATTCTCTACTAAAAGGAAACCATTTCCTTCCATCCCATCTCATTATATTTGTATAATTTCCATCTAAATCTAAATCTCCGACAGCCCATATATTATTTTCATCAAAGACCCATACATCTTCAAAAAGACTTGATGCATATCCATTGCCGAACTCTACTGTCTCAAAGCTAAAGTTTTGACTTGTTGTATCGGGAGGGAACACTTTTTTTTCTTCCGGTTCTGTTGTATTGCATGAATATTGTGAGATTAGCAAAAGAAGTAATAAGGATATAATAGTTTTCATAGTTTACCTAATAAAAAAATAATTTGCGAAAATCAAATAATCAAAAATAATTTAACCTTACTAATTATGGTATTCCTTTTATAAGCAAGTCAGTATTACTTTAAATAAATCATTTTCTTTATGCTATTGATATTGTTGCCGCTTAATTTATAAAAATAAATTCCGGAAGGAAGATTATCTGCTTTGAAATTTACTTTGTGTACCCCCCTCTCTAAATAACCGTTAATAAGTGAGGAAATATTTTCTCCGAGCAGATTAAATACAGATAATGATATCTCACCTGATTCGGGGATAGAGAATTCGATCGTAGTAGCCGGGTTAAATGGATTCGGATAATTCTGTTTGAGCAGAAATTCTGTTGGGATTTCTTTTTCGTTTTCTCTATCTATATCTGTAACCA
>CALDDL010000110.1 GCA_937936675.1 uncultured bacterium | reverse complement strand
TCCCGGGACTAATGGCGCAGGTTCCGGCAGATTCGGTAACTTTAGTTAAGCAGACGGGAACATATAATTGGAAATTTGTAATAGCAATATTCTTACTTGGAATTCAATGGGCGTGTGTAGATCAAGGATTATTACAAAGAGCATTCGGAGCGAACAGTACTAAATCGGTTGCCAAAGGATTAGTGCTTGCCGGCATCATTACAACACCATTTGCACTCCTATGGAATTTGCCCGGCTTAGCAGCACGAGTTTTATATCCGGGTCTAGCAAATGCTGATTCAGCAGTACCGATGTTAATTTCAAATCTTATTCCAAATATTGCATTAGGATTTGTTGTAGTGGGGTTATTGTCATCACAGCTTTCGACCATATCAGGTAACCTCAATGGTGTCGCTACAATCTTTACTTCAGATATATATAAAAACGTTTTAAGAAGAGACGCATCAGAAAAAGATTTATTAAAAGTAGCTCGTATAATTACCGTAGTTATTGGAATATTAATGATGATATTCACTTATTTTGTTCCAATACTCGGGGGTGCTGTAAATGCTTATCTAACAATCATTGCGATCATGGACATGCCATTATTTATTATAGCAGTTGTATATGGGTTACTTTGGAAAAGAGTTAATTGGCAAGGAGCAATAGGCGGTTATACAGCGGGGGCAATATCAGGAATAATCGGGCAATTTATTTTCAAATATGATTTTAATAGTACCACATTTATTACAGCCGGAGTAACTTTGATATTTACTCCAATTTTCACGTTGCTAACGAAGAAAGATAACAATCCATTTTTAGAAACGATATGGAAATCAAAAACTATAAGTGATGAAGAGATAGAAAACAATGATGTTTATAATATTTTCCCAAAGACAATTAAGGGGAAATTAAGTCTTGGTGTATTAGGTATTGGACTAATAATATTTTTAATGGGAGTCGTAAGCGGGGCATTTAATTTTGATTATGCTTCTCATATATCAGTAGCAGGAATGGGAATATTTTTTGTCGGTGGGTTATTGAGGTCATATACAGACTAATATCAGTAGGAGAAATGAATTGAAAAATATGGTTACAAAAATAAAAGTTTCTACACCCGGGAGAGTCTGCTTATTCGGAGAGCATCAAGATTATTTAAATCTTCCGATAATTGCCTCCGCAATATCCAAAAGAATTTTTATTGAAGGGTATAAGAGATTTGATTCGATGGTGAATATTCAGATGCCGGATATAGGTAAACATGAAACATTTTATTTAAGTGGTCCTTTAGAATATGTCATTGAAAGAGATTATATAAGAAGTTCAATTAATGTTTTACTAAGAGAAAAATTTACTTTTTCAAAAGGATTCGATTGCGTTATACATGGAGAAATACCAATAAATGCTGGTACTTCGTCTTCATCGGCATTAATTGTTTCATGGATTAATTTTTTGGCTCGAATAAGCGATCAAGCGATAGAGCTTCCTTCTGAAGAGATTGCTTTACTTGCATATAAAGCAGAGGTGGAGGAATTTTCCGAACCGGGAGGGATGATGGATCATTATTCAACTGCAATTGGAGGGATCATTGGATTAAAATCTTATGAAGGAATTAAAATAGAAAAAATTAATGCAAAGCTAGGGGCTTTCGTTCTCGGTAATTCAGGTGAGCCGAAAGATACGAAGCAAATATTAGCAA
>CALDDL010000109.1 GCA_937936675.1 uncultured bacterium | reverse complement strand
GGTTATTCCGATACATGTCCTGCTCAATTTTGCGATTTTATTTTCGCAAAAAATTCATTATTAAAATATTGTGAAATGAATAGAATCACTTATTTCCCTTATAATGATTTTAATGATGTGGCAAAAAAACTTAATGAATTGGGCGGCAAAAAAAGATTAAAAAAAAGGCATCAAGCTTTACTAAAAAGAAAAGAAGTTTATTCACAAGGATGATAATGAAAAAATTAGCCCAAATATTTTTCAAATATAGAAGTTATACACCAATTCCATTTGTTTTATTAATGATAGCCTTCCATAATGCAACCTTAATATCGATGATATTAGGGTTATTGATGCTTTTAGTAGGTGAATCATTTCGACTTTGGGGTGTTAGTGTGGCAGGGAGTGAAACAAGAACTACAGGTGGAGTAGGTGGCTCTTTCCTTGTTGTCTCAGGTGCTTATTCTCATCTTAGAAATCCCTTATATCTTGGTAATATACTCATCTATTTGGGAATTGGGATCATGTCAATGAGTTTATTCCCCTATCTTCAAATAGCTGCACTACTTTTTTTCCTTCTTCAATATCATTTAATAATTAAAGAAGAGGAAGAATTTCTAACACAAAAATTTGGTGAAAGTTATTTGCAGTATAAAAAAAATGTCCCTTCATTAATTCCATCGATTAAGGCATTTAAAAATCCGGGAATTGAACAGCCAGAATATGATATAACGAAAGGATTAAGATCCGAGAAACGTTCTCTACAAGCAATAATAATAGTAGTATTAATAATCATTTTACAATATTTGGTTAAAGCAATATAATGACAAATATTTTGATTATAGCCGGCGAAGCATCGGGTGATTTACATGGCGAGAAATTAATGCGGGAAATCAGTGCATTAGATAGTAACATTTCTTTCTATGGAATCGGTGGTGATAAAATGAAGAATGCCGGTCTAAAATCATTTTATTCTGTTTCGGATATGGCGTTTCTCGGTTTTTGGGAAGTAATTAAACACCTCCCCTTTATAAGAAAAGTTAAGAAAGATTTGATTTCGGCGGTTAAGGAATATAGTATTAAAACAGTCATTCTTATAGATTATCCCGGGTTTAATCTAAATATTGCTAAGAAATTGAAATCAATCGGTGTGAAAGTTATTTATTATATCTCACCTCAGCTTTGGGCATGGGGACAGAAAAGAGTGGAAAAAGTAAGAACTCTTGTAGATAAAATGATAGTCATTTTTGAATTTGAAAAGGAGTTTTATAAGAAGCATGGTATTGATGTTGAATTTTCTGGACATCCACTAATTGATCGACTCGAAGAATATACTTTACTTTCAAAAGAAGTATTCTTTTCAAAAAATAATTTGGATGTATCTAAAGAGATTTTATTATTGCTTCCTGGTAGCAGGAAACAGGAAATTAGTAGAATTTTCCCTGATATAATTAAAGCGGCAGAAAAAATTGCTAATGAATTTAATATGCAAATTGTTGTTGCAAATCCTGATAATATCGATAAAAAATCTTATTCCCAATTTGCCCATGATATTAATTTCAAAGTAATCAGCGGATATAATTATGAACTCTTTTCTTATTCCAAATTTGGCATAATTAAGTCTGGAACGTCAACTATCGAAGCTGCAATTTTTTTATTACCGTTTATTGTTGTATATAAGACTTCAGCGATTACTTATACTATAGGCAAATCTCTGATTAAATTAGACAATATCGCAATGGCTAATATTATTGCTGGTGAAAATATTGTAGAAGAATTGATTCAAAATGAAGTTTCAAAAGATAATGTTTATAAAGTAGTAAAGAAATACCTCGATAATAATGAAATGTATAAAGAATTAAAAAACCGACTAAAAATTGTTAAAGAAAAAGTTGGGATTGCGGGCGGATCAAAGAAAGCAGCTAAAATTATATTAAAAGAAATAAATGACAATTAATAAATT
>CALDDL010000108.1 GCA_937936675.1 uncultured bacterium | reverse complement strand
TCTCTCCCTTAATGGCAACAAAAAGAGAATTTCTTTTTATCTCGCGCGAATCTACCGTTACGTCTTCGACTACTGCATTTTCAAAATCTCCAATAATAGCAATGGTTTCTAATTGAACAATTAACTCAGTTAGTTTTTTCAATTTATATTCACCGGTAATTTTTTGTTTATATTATCACAGAAAATGATACAAACTTTATTTTTATCAATTGCAGAACCGGGAGGAATGCTCTGTGAAACAATTCTTCCGCTTCCTTTATATTCAAATTTTATTCCCAACAAATTTAGCAGGTTTATCCCATCCCTAAGTGATCTATTTGATAAGTCCGGCATTAAAGAATTAGAGATACTATTCTGTTCTCGTTGTTTTTCTTTAACCTCATTTTTTGGTTCGGAAGGATTAGAAAATTTTTTTGATTCTTTTTTATCTATCGAAGATTTTACTTCTTTCTCTACTATCATATTTTCGAATAGATCTTCTTTTCTATTAAACTTTTTAGCACCATCAAGAATAGATATATCTGCTTTGATAATTCGATTTGCAACTCTGGCAAAAACAGGTGCAGCCACTAAACCGCCATATTTTCCATATACCGGAGAATGATAAACAATTAGCATGATAATTTTCGGATTATCTGCAGGGAAATATCCGACAAAAGAGGAATTATGTGCATTAGAAGAATATGAATTATTTACTAATAATTGTGAAGTTCCTGTTTTACCACCTACAAGAACATTATCCAAAATGGCGGCTTTCCCGGTACCATGTTCCACAACTCCAATCATTAATTCCCGCATTTTTTTTGAAGTCGCCTCTGAAACAACTCTTCTTATTTTTTGTGGTTCGTTCTTCTCGATTGCTATTCCATTGCTATTAAGTACTTCTTTTACGACATAAGGCTTATAAAGATAACCACCATTTATTAAAGCACTATATGCATTAATCAATTGTATTGGGGTTACTGAAATTTCATAACCATACGATAAAAAAGCTTTGCTAATTGCAGAAAACTTGGAAGGTAGCTTTAGATATCCCGGGGCTTCACTTGGTAAATCAATTGCAGTAGGAATACTAAAACCAAAATCCCTGAGATATTTATATAATTCCTCATCATCTAATCTTTCAGAAAGTTTTGCCATACCTACATTGCTGGATTGCTCAAGTATCTCTTTTACTGAGAGCAATCCATGTTCGTGCGTGTCTCTAATTCTTACTTTCTTAAAAAGATAATTACCATTTTCTGTATCGATTATTTCATTCTCATTTGCAACATTTTTTTCAAACATCATCGACATCGTGATTGCTTTGAAAGTAGAGCCCGGTTCGTAAGTGTCGGTTAATGCTCTGTTTCTTCTATTATTAGCTTCAAATAAATTATAATTTGCAGGATCATAATCCGGGAAATTACAGAGAGATAATATCTCGCCCGTGTTGGGATTCATTATTATTGCGGAGGCTGATTTTGCCTCAAATTCTGTAATCCCTTTTGCAACTTCCTCTTCGAGAATTTTTTGATATGTTTTATTTATCGTTAATACTACTGAATTTCCAGGTATAGGGTCTTTTGTTTGATTATTATCAAATGAAATTACGTCTCCTTTAACATCCCTCTCTATAAAATAAACTCCGTCTATGCCGGTTAACTGGCGGTTATAAATTTTTTCTATTCCATTTGTCCCTTTCATATCCTTATCTACATAACCAAGGATATGTGAAGCTAAACTCCCATAAGGATAAACTCTTGAATAATCTTCTGAAAATCCCAATCCATCTATGGATATTTCTTTTAGTATTGAGGATTTATCTGCCGGGACTTTCTTCTCTAAATAGACAATCTTATTGCCCGACTTTATTAGGTTCAAGTAATAAGACTTGTTTTTTTTCATAATTTTTGAAAATACTGATGCAATTGAATCAGGAAGATTATTTTTCATCATCCTTTTATCAACAAAAAATGTAGTATAATCTCTTGTATAACTGAGGATTGTGCCTTCTCTATCTTTAATTACTCCTCTTTCGGATTTAATTTTTTGTATCGAGTTCTGTTGATTTTCTGCTAATATTGAATAATACTCGTGCTTAATCACTTGTATATGATACAGCTTTGCACTTATAATAATAAATGCAAGTAAAAAGGCAGCTATAACAAATATCACTCGAGTACTATTCATATTTTTCTTTTAATACTAATTCAATTTGTTTTAATTGTGTTTTGCTAATCGTAATTTTCTCAAAAACATCTGTACTTCTAATAAGATTAAGACTATCGGCGGCAAACGAAGTGATTCTATCTTCTGATTCTAATGTTTGGATCTCTACTTTTTTCATCTCTATCGTATTTTTTTTTCTATTTAACATCTCAATAGCTTTAACATAATCTCTGCTATTATTTTTATTTTCGGTTACTAGTACCACATAAATAAAAATAAAAATAGCAACAAAGAATACTGCTGCTATCGTATATAAAGTATTTGATCTATTCATCTTCTATTCTTTCGGCGATTCTTAATTTTGCACTTCTCGAACGAGGATTAATATTCAATTCCTCTTCCGAGGCTATTATAGGTCTCGATGTAATTATTTTCAGTCTTTTCTTTTTGTTACATACACACACCGGATATTCAGGTGGACAGATACAAGAGAGACTTTCATACTTAAATTTGTCTTTTACTATTCTATCTTCTAAAGAATGGAAAGAGATAATTGCTATTCGTCCTTTAGGAGCAAGTAATTCTACTGCATTTTCCAAAAACATTTCCAGTTCACCAAGTTCATTATTTACTTCAATTCTTAATGCCTGGAAAATTCTTGATAAAGTCTTATTTAAATTTTTTGCTCCGACTGATTTTTCAATTACTTCTTTTAGCTCTAGAGTAGTAATAATTTTTTTTGAATTTCTCGCCGTAATTATTCTTCTAGCTATTCTTCTTGAATCTCTTTCCTCGCCATACTTAAAGAAAATATCGGCTAACTGATTTTCGTCAAGATTATTTATCAGATGAGATGCATTGATATTAGAGGATTTATCCATCCGTAGATCAAGAGGTGCATCTTCACGATATGTAAACCCGCTTTCAGGATTATCATATTGGAAAGACGATACCCCTAGATCTGCTAAGATGCCGTCAAATCTGTCAATGAACTCAATTTTTGCTATTTTGTCTATATTAACAAAGGAAGTGTTATAAATCGTAAATCTTTTATCATCTCTAAATCGATCTAAAGAAAAATCAAATGCGTCTTTATCTTTATCTGTTCCAATTAATTTTGAGTCTTTACTAATATTCTTTAGAATTTCTCCGGAATGCCCTCCGAATCCCACCGTTCCATCGAAGTAATTCCCATCTTTTTTTTCTAGGAGTAATTTGATGGTTTCTTCTAAAAGTACCGGTACATGTTTTATCATTTCGTTTTTTTCTGCATCACCTGTTTAGCTGAATCGATATATGAACTATTAAATTCTTCCTTGTATTTCTCATATTTTTCAGGATTCCACAGCTCAATTTTTTTATCCTGCCCTAAAATTAAAACCTCTTTTTCAATTCCTGCATATTCAAGCAAATTTTTCGGAATTAAAATTCTTGACTGTCCATCTAAATTGTCTTCCGAAACATTTTCTAAAAATAATCTTTTGAATGAAGCTTCTTCAGGGACGAAATCATCTAGTTGATCAATTCGAGACATTATCTCAGTCCTCCAATAATCTTGAGGATAGACTTCGATACACTCTACTAGTCCCCTAGTCATAAAGATGGTATTTTCTGCTTCGGGATTTATATATTTCTTTATCTTTACAGGTAAAGCCACTCTCCCTTTAACATCTACAGCATATATATGTTTACCTACGAACAAATTTTACCACCTTTTGACATTATTCAACATTTTTCCCCACTCGAGTTCAAAATAACTGAATTTTGGTGGAAAAGTCAAGATATTTCTTTAATAAAATTCAAAAATATTGTGGCTAAGTTGTTTATTGAAAATAGGTTATGTGATTTGAGGCAAGATTATGATTAGTTGGGTACTTTTTTTATCGGAATTTCTACCTTGAAAGTGGATCCTTCGCCGAATTTGCTTATTAATTCAATTTTTCCGCCTATTAATTCTGTATATCTTTTGGTTATCGAAAGACCTAAACCCGTGCCTTGATACGCTCTATTGGTTCCTTCGCTGGCTTGTCTAAATTCATCCCAGATAATTGATTGCTTTTCATTCGTAATTCCGATTCCGGAATCAGATACTAAAATATTTAAAAATTCCTCTCCGTTATCTGCTGTTCTTTTAATTCCTTCAATTTTAATCCATCCTTTATCTGTGTACTTAATAGCATTATTAATTAGATTAATTAATATTTCCAAAAGTAATCTTCCATCAGTAGTCATATAAAATGGTTCGAAACGAATCTCTTTTATTAACGAAAGTCCTTTCTTTTCAGCGGCGGCTAGATATTGATTATAAACTTCGTTGATCAAATTTTCGGGATTAATCTCTTCAAGAAATATTTCTGTTTTATCAAATTCTAATTTTGTAAAATCTAAAATCAATGTTAATGTATTTGTAAGTCGATTGGAAGTTCTAATAATACCTTCCACCATTTCTCTTTCTTCATCGGATTTCACTAATTCTAAAAGCAATTGAGCATAACCCATAAGCCCCATAAAAGGAGTCCTAAGTTCATGACTCATATTAGCAAAGAAAAATGATTTAATTTTAACCATCTCTTCGGCTTTTTCTTTTGCTGCAATTAATTCTTCGATCATTTTTTTCTTTTCGGTTATATCCCTAATCACTCCAAAGATTCTATTTTTTTCTTT
>CALDDL010000107.1 GCA_937936675.1 uncultured bacterium | reverse complement strand
TTTTTTCCGCATATTTATTTATTTTAATCGATTACTTTCAAATTTATCTTTAAATATTTTTTAGCAGGATTTTATATGAAGAATCTTAAGAAAATCGGCATTTATGTCGGTATTGCAATAGTCATTCTTATCTTAGTTTTAAACAAAACCGGATGGTTCTCAGGTTCTGATTCACCAAAGGAACCCGTATCTAAAGAAATAAAAGCTATACCCGTAGAAGGATTAATAATTAAACCGGGTGCTCTTCAAGATAAAATTAATACCAATGGTTCTGTCCTAAGCAATGAAGAGGTGGATTTAAGGAGTGAAACTTCGGGCAAATTAACTGAAATCCTTTTCACTGAAGGAAAAAGCGTGAAGAAAGGAGAACTTCTTGCAAAGATTAATGATTCCGAATTACAGGCTACTCTTAAGAAATATGCTTTTAGAGAGAGTCTCGCCAAAGATAGAGAATTTAGAACACGGCAATTACTCGAAAAAAGTTTAGCTAGTCAACAAGAATATGATGTAGTACTAAACGATCTTAATTCTATTTTAGCCGATATCGAGTTTACAAAAGCACAAATTGGGAAAACCGAAGTGCGGGCTCCTTTTGACGGTATTATCGGGCTAAGGAATGTAAGTGTTGGTAGTTATATTTCCCCTCAAAATAAAATTGCTTCGCTTCAAAGTATCAATCCGGTAAAGATCGATTTTTCAGTTCCGCAAAAATATTATGATATTATTAAAGAAGGTAAACAGATAATAATAAAAACTCCGGGTACGGATAAAAAATATAATGGTAGAATTTATGCAATCGAACCAAAGATAGAACAAAATACAAGAACTTTGCAGGTAAGGGCTCTTGCTGATAATTCAAGAAGAGAGCTCTCTCCGGGTGCTTATGTAGAGGTAGAAATAATTCTTAATGAAATAAAAGATGCTTTGCTAATTCCATCGGAAGCCTTAGTACCCGATCTCGAAGGAGAAAAAGTTTACGTTTATAAAAATGGTCTTGCAATGCCTTCAATTGTTACGACCGGAATCCGAACCGAGAGGAATGTTCAAGT
>CALDDL010000106.1 GCA_937936675.1 uncultured bacterium | reverse complement strand
GAATAGCATTAGTAAGTAGATGATTTTTTATTTCTTCTTCCTGTTTTTTCTTTTGAGCAGCACCAAATATTGCTGATAAAATATTTGGGAGAAAAATAATTACAATTTCTAAGATTGGAGCTAGCACAGTTGTTGTCACCGCTAAAACTGTAGTTACAGACTTAAATAATTTCCCAGCGTTTTCAACAGTCTTTCTATTTTTAACCATATTTGTTAATAAATCATTTGTGGAACCAAACATCTTCTTTGCAGTTGTTGTAATATTTGCAAGCCAATCCTCGCTTATGGAGTAAGAAGATAAATTTGCATTTAAATTTTTCATTTCAATAGCAAATTCATCTATAACCTTTGAACTTACATCATCTATTGAAGATTTAAGCTTAGTTATAAGAGTATGCCGAACAATTTCAGATATGTTTTGAGCTAGACTTTCTTGCCCACCGGAAATAGCTGACTTTGATAATTCTTCTACAGAATTGCTAAGATTTTTACCAACAGAATCAATTATTGAATTAATACCTTTATCAGAGTATTTAGATTGAACTTCGCCAAGCATTTTATCTCTGCGAGCATTAATATTATCAATATTTTTATTTAATTCTGATATTGTTGATTCATTTTCGTTCTTATCTTTTTTTAATGCACTAATAGCAACATTGATATTTTCTATTATTGCCAAATAGTTGTCTTTCAACTTATCTTGAAACAGTTTTGAAAATAATTCTTCTGGTTCGATTGCCTTAATTACATTTTCGAATGCATCACTGCCATTATTCCCAATAGGGATTGTACTTTTGGTTAAATCAAAAAACTCATTTAATTGCTCTTCAATTTTTTCTTTGATTTCATTAACTTCTTGATCAGCTCGCAAATTAGATTTACTTAAAAAGAATGAAAAATCTCTACCATATTCTTGTATATCAGAAAGTTGTAGCACCATTGAACGAGTAATATTTCCTTCCTCAACGCTAGTAAGAACAATATAATGTACTCCAATATTTATATAATTAATTATAGCCTGGCTATGCAAATCCAATGGAGAGTTAAATCCAGGCATATCAACCAGTATTAAAGGTTCAATTGATTTTACTTTTTTGTTATTCAAATAAACTCGTATAAATTTATATTCTCTTGCTTTTGATTTTATTTCCTCAAAATCTGAAATTTTATATTGAACGACGCTATTATTAGATGTTATCGCCTCTACTCTTTCATTTTCTGAGAATCTTAATTCAGAAGCAAGAGAAGTTTCGGGCGTTATGCCTACAGGTAAAATATCTCTTTCTAAGAATTCATTTATTAAAGAACTTTTGCCGGCGCTGAATGCTCCAATTATTGGCACTAATAATTCGGAGTTTTCAATAGTCTTAATTAAATTTTCATTTTCTTGAACTGGGAAATTTATTTTTCCTAATTCATTTTTTAACGAAAATAAATAATCTTTAAATTCTTTTTGAACATTTAACATACTTAATCTCCTTCAGTTTTATTTGTTAATATACTTCTCCCACATCCCCTTAATCTCCCCAATCCACTGATCTCGAAGTTCTTTTGGAGATATTATCTCGGCTGTAGCTCCGTATTTTAATACTTTGCCAATTAGTTCTTCCGGCATTCCGTATGGGAGTTTTAGTTTTATTATTTTTTGTCCTTCTTCTTCGTACTCTTTTATTGTTTGCTCATTATGCCAAATCTGACTTTTGACATAGTACGAGCTTGGTTCATAAAATTTTATTTTTGCAATTTTTATCTCTTGGCTTTTCGCTATTCCAAAACTTTCGTTTAGTAATTTTTCTACTTCATCGGATAAATCTTTTTGTTCAAATTCATCTTCGAGTAATTCAAGTCGGTCTATTCTGGAAAGTGAAAATATTCTTATCGCTTTGCGATTGTAACAATATGCGGCTATGTACCATTTGGTTCCGTAGCAGATTACTTTGATCGGTTCAATATTTCGTTTACTTAAGTTTTGTGATTTTGTGAAATAGTAAAGGAGCAGTTTCTTTTTTGCAGTCATCGAGATTAAAATATTTTTCAGTAAAGAAAAATCTATAGTCTCGTAGTCGGAGTTTATATAAATAAAATTATCGCTTACTTCGGCATATTCACCGGGAAGGATTTCTTTAATTTTATCAGTTATTATATCACGGCTGTATTCTGCCGTTAATGGTAGGTAGTTAGAGTTTTTTGCAATTCCGCGAGCAAGAATATAGAAAAGAAAAAGCTGCTCTCCGGCAAAATCAAGAAGTTTAAATTCTTGTTTGTAGGTATATCCTTTAATTTTATGATCGTAGATTATAGGAGCATTAAGACGATAGCGCATTGCTTCAATATCACGCTTGGCAGTTATTTCAGAGACGTCACCGTTATTCATAATTTCTTTAACGGTTACTTTGCCTTTTGTTCTAATCTTTTGATCTATATAAAAAATGCGTGCAATTTGTGAAGCCATTATTTTCCGATTATTACAATTTTTTATATGAAAATAACTTTTTAGAATCTAGTTAATTAACACTTCTAAACTATTTCAGTTGACAATTTAATTAAATCTTTCAAAAAAATAAGTTTTTTTTAAAATTTTGTCAAAAAATCAAAAGTCCACTTTTTTTGAGTCATTGAGATAACATTTCATCTAGTTAAGATGCTTCCAATAAAAACGAAAGCATCTTAACTTCCCTAAGTTAACTCAAATAATAAAAAGGAGTACAAAACTCACAATCCAAACTATAAAGTACGCAAGGTTATCCTTGAATACTTCAGCTCTTTTGTATAGGTAGTACGGAACAATCACAATTATTTTTTTGACAAAGCTTAAATCGACATTTGTCTTTTTTACCATCTGATAATCCCAGAAGATCAAAGCCATATTAACAAAAAAGGGTATGTACCAATAATTGTGATCAATTAAATCAAGTCTATTTTGAATGTCGGCTATTTCCGATCCGCTATTCTTGATTCCGATAAAAATACCTTCACTTAACTTTCCTAATAAGGGACCAAATGCTAAAAACCAAACTGCAATATTATTTGGTTTAGTTATAGCATTGTTGTTAACTGAGGATTGACTTGTGGTATTGTTATTTGCTAATGGTGGCGGAACATTTTTCATATGAATATTTAAATCTGTATTCTCAATTTTTAACCATTCCGGAAAACCGTTTTTCCAAACTAAAGTTCCGAAGTTTATAGATCCCAACTGAATTAAATTTGGTAATTCATTTTCTGCTACCGGACCTTTTCTCTCTCCGTTGTGCTGATAGAACCATTGAACATTTGTTTCTGCTGACATTATTTTTCTCCTCACTTTTTTGGCAGCAATTTTCTTTAGTATTGTGTATAAACCCGCGCTGCCATTAAGCGGATTACATTTTTTTTAATCTAAGTACCAGAACTTTTTTATAACTCCGGCACTCTTTAGAGTTTTTATTTTGTTATACTCTTCAAGAAGAATTACAAACAAACTTGCTTTCGTTTTTATTGAGGCTTCTGCAAATTCGCAGTCGGTAATGATGAGCGCTTTTTCAAATTTGTTTTTGTTGATGTGTTCAATTACGGGATCTATTTGTGTTCCCGATACTTCAAAGTTTCCAATTAATAAATCCTGATAAGATATTTCTTGAACCTCTTTGGCAAATGCAAAATATGGTCCGCCGAAAACATCTCTTAAGGCTGTAATATTTTTGCAAATATCTTTTTGAGATGATTTTGTTGAGATTGAAAAATCTATATAAATTGCTGCGTTTTTAGGTACTTTTGTCTCAATAATATTATCATAAAAAAATGGAATAACGCCGTTCCCCAGCATTAGCGCCTCTTTGCGGCTTATGTTTGGGATTATACTTCTTAAAACTGTTTGTGAAATTCCGTGCATAACATCTTTTTTGTCGTCAAACATAGCTCGTTGAACTGCGTCTTTTAATATTTCCTTTTTGCGTTTATCGATTGGTGTATTCGTCAGATCAAAAATATCTCCGGTTTGAATTATCGATTTCCCGGTTTCGCTATTGCTAATAATATTTTTTTGCATTGTCTCCGAAAGCTCGATTATACTTTCCGGCAATTCCAAATCATCTAATGGAATTTCTTCATGTTCATTTTCATCCGGCATTTCTTCGGGTTCATGTTCTTCGATTAACTTCTCCAAATACTCGCAAATTTCTTCTAGACTTAATCCCCCATTTTCATAATTCTTAAACCAGAATTCAATTATCAAATCTATTTTACCCTTATCCAGATTGATCTTTCGCAAGTCTGATTCAATTTCTTCTTTAGTTTTGAATGGTGGAACTAGAAGAAAATAATATCCATTTCTGTCTTCACCGGAAAGAAATTGCTCATAATTGATTGCATTGGTTTTTGTTAATACTTCTATCGGATTGCGGTCATTAATATTGTAAAGCATACTGTTTACTTGGCAGTCAAAAGCAATATTGCAGAATTCATTCGTGTAGATCCTTGTCAACCCGGATGTCAAATGGTTAAGTATATAATGACTGACTTCATGACAGATAATCCAAAGAATATCTTCATCATTAAGGTCATAATCTGTAATGAAATTGGTGTTAATCAGAATTTCAAATTTCTGATTTGTTAAGAGAAGTAATGCCGTAATATCTTCATCCAAATCAAGAAATTTTATTGTCTTAATATCTTTGCGAAATACATCAAGAAACGGAATTAGATTTTGATTTTTTTCATAAATCAGATCGATTAATTTTATCAAGTATTTATTTTTGCTTTGCATTTATTTGTCATTATTATTTTTTAATATTTGAAACGAATTTACTTGTTAAAGAAAGTTGAGAGCTATTAAATATTGATCTTCATTTTGCTTTTCCAGCTTCCGTTTTTCTTTATAACCATTTCGTAAAATCCGACTGTAAAAAGTTCAACTCCGGTTCCAAGTATCTGCATGAAAGTCCATAAATCACCGTGATCATCATCGTCTGAGTCAACGTCATCATCCAAGACTTGTTGTTTAGCTTTAGTTTTCGAACTTTTTTTCTTGAATGGATCTACACCGTTGGAAGAGGAATTTTTACTTTTATATTCATCAAACTGTTTATAAGTATTGCCGGCGTTTATTACAATTTTTACTGAGGCGTACTTAAATGCTTCTTGTAAAATATCAAGCTGCGGCTCTTCTTCAGTTAAATGAAAATTCCAACTGTAATTTGAACAGAGCGCAAAGTTTTCCGCAATTTTAGTCTGAGTTAATTTTCCGTTATAAATATCAATTGCCATAAAAAGGGAGAGACTTTTTTTCATCATTGCGCTTCTTCTAGGGGAAAATAGTAATCCCAGTTCTTCAACTTTATGCGAAAAATCCAAGATGAAATTCTCTATAATTTTTGCAATCTCAGGCTTTAGAGTTTGGCTGATTCTTTCTATTGCATAAATCATTTCAATAAGCTCTTCGGATTGCGGATTACAGAAGGAGTTTTCTGTATTAATAATTTTTGTGAGATCTGCTCTGTCGTAACTCGAAGGAACCTTAACAATCAAAAAGAATCTGTCTGCCAGTGCGCTATCAAGATAATTTGCCCCTAAATAATTAGGGGGATTCATTGCTGCAAATACATAATCCAAGTTTGGAATTTTCTTTCCCATCAATCTGCGAGAGCCGATTATTTCAAACCATTTATTCTGCATTGCCGGATTTGCGCGAGAGATTTCATCAATTAGGATGAATTTTTTATTCCAAATTGTAATATCAGATTCTATGTATTCAAGCTTACCGGATTGCATTTTTGATGGATTTGGAAAACCAATTACATCTTCAAAAAGCGATTTTGATGCATCATAAGCATTAAATTCTTTTGTGGTTTCGTTGTTTTTTATTCCAAGCATAAGGGAAAGTTTTTCGGCGAGCATTGTTTTACCTGTTCCATGTTCACCAACAAGCAGTAATGGTTCTTTAGAAATTAATGAGGCTAAAATTCCTTTTGAAATTGATTTGTATCCATAGATTCCATTTTCTTCTAACAGTTTATTAAAATCTTTCATCCTTACTCCACTAGATTTGTGAAGTAAATATAAATTGGCTACAATATCATATAGTGATACGGTTGAAAAGTATTTTATTTAATTGAAAATGTGAAAAATATGCTTAAAATTATTGCCCTCTTCTAAGTTCTGACTAAAATAATATTTGCAACAAAAGCCTTATTTTATACTTATTCGGTTCATTGCTTTTCTTATTTCCTATTTCTTATTAAAGAGTATTTTTATTTTATGGAAACAGCATATTCAAGCATATTAAGCGATGAACTCATTACTGAAATTAAGAATCGTTTGTCCTCAGAGAAAATCATACATCATATTATTAATTAGAATTATTGGTTTTTAGTCAGAAATAAATTTCGGGAAGGTGGAAATATATCCACGAATAAAATTAAAGAGAAAGGATAAGATAATAGAATCAACTGCAGATCGTGACGAGATACTATCAAAGATGGGATTGAACTTCAGTAAATAGTATTTTATGAAGAGGTATAATTTGAGTGAGAGGGATTTTGAGGTGAGTTAGAAGAAAGAAGTTAGAATGAACGGCAAAGGAAATTAAAAATGCAAAATTATGAGTAGAATGAGGAGAAATTTTCTTGGAGCGAGCATAGGAAATCCTTTCTTTAATAAATTAGTTTACAGATTAGACACAGGGAGTTAAGTAATGGTTTAAGCTGAGGGTGTAAAAATAGCAATTATTTTTTAGAAAAAATAGAGGGGGATTTTGGGAATTCCGGGGATTCTTAGGTAAGTGGAAATGGTTCGGGGATATCAATACCTTCGGCAAGCATCCTTTTGAAAGAATCAGTTTTTAATGATTGAAGATTAGCGAGAGCTTCTTCTACAGTGGAGCCATCGGCAATAAATGCGTGGCGTCCGAGTTGAGGAATTGAGACTGAAAATCCCCCTCCTTCATCTTCCGGAATTTGAACCAGTTCGATCGGGTAAACGAGGGATAGATAATATTTAAGATTCTTTTT
>CALDDL010000105.1 GCA_937936675.1 uncultured bacterium | reverse complement strand
AGTAGGATATTCTTGTTGAAGGATTAAAAGGATTAGGATAATTCTGATGCCTGAGAAGATAAAAAATAAAATTGCAAAAAAATATTTTACATAATGGTCCTTGAAAATAGTTAGTTGATTTTAATTACACTCTTTGATTCACTAATAATCCCATAAGTTGTGCCAATAACAGCTCCCGCTAATGTCGAGTAAAGAAGAATATCTATACTGAGTCCCGGATGTCCAATACCCCTACTGAATATTGAAGGTGAAAAACCAACACCACCGCCGATCAATGTTCCATATAAAAAGCCTTCAAAAGCACCTCTAACAGGTTGAGAAAAAGAAATTGTTGATATTTGTTCTGTACTTATAGAAATGAATTTATTCGTTGAGATTTCAATAAAGTCGGTTGTATCTTCAGAAATTTTCAATTCACGAGCATTATATTCAATCTTATCAACTGTTTGAATTATAAGATCATCTCTGTCTTTACAAAGTCTTTCAACTCTTGTAAAGAATTCATTGTTATCTTCATTTCTATATTGTATAAAAGTATGCGTGCAGCCACTACTCAGAAGTAATAACAAAATTACGGACACTAATGTTTTTTTCATATAAGACTCCTCTTGTAAATTTATAAATTATAAACATGGATCAAAATATTTTGTAATTTTTGCACAGATAACGAGTGTTCCAAAATAGAATTGTCCACCCACGCTATCAGAATAATTAGAAAGGATATCGGCAGCACTAAATTCGTTATTAAACTAATATCCAATTTTCAAACCAAAAAATTCAGCATCATAACTATTTAATGAGATGAAAACGGTTCTTAGGTCTTTATTAATATTCGTTATTATAATATACGTTATAGAAAATTGCGTATTTTTTTAATAATGATAAAAACATCTTTATATCTAAATACAGAATGCAAACTAAAATTATTATTCATATTTGTCAATATTTTTAAATAAACTGTTTATCTTCCTTTCCAATTGGACATACTTTTATGGACTCCCATAACTATAAGCATATACTGGAAAAGTTTATCGGGTAAGATCCCTCTTAATATCATAGATAGACGTAATGATCTAGGTCTGCGAACTGCATACTTCCCTTTTTTAAGAGCACCATTGACAATAGCTTTTGCAATTACATCATGATCTTTTACTTGTGGGACAATCAAATTCCCTAAGAAACCAAGCTTAGCACCTTCAAACATACCGGTGGCTAAATAGCTCGGATGAATAGAAGAGATTCCAACATTTTTTTTACCCGAATTAATAATTTCAAATCGGATAGATTCGGTAAATCCCCATACTGCCCATTTGGTTGCCGTATATACCGCCAGATCAGGCACTCCAAGATACGAGGAAGCGGAAGAGAGATTTACTATATGACCACTATCCTGCTTTAATAAAATTGGAAGTATCTCTTTTGTAGTATAGACGATTGCATTCAAATTTATCTTAATCGTCTTATCCCACTTATCGTTATCTGTATCAATTAAGCTTCCGCCTGCTACATAACCGGCATTATTGATAAGTATATCGATTCCACCCATTTCGATTAATGCTACCTGAGTCATTTCATGTATTTTGTCTTTATCCGAAACATCGCAGTTATGAAGAAATATTCTATTCTCATAAGCTTTGAATAATATTTTACAATTATCAAGTTCCTTCTGATTAATATCCCAAATTGTAACGATGGCATTTTCGGCGAGCAATCTTTTGGCAGTAGCCAATCCGATACCCATTGCTCCACCTGTAATAATAACTTTCATATTTTCTAATTTCATAGATACACTTCCACCATTATTTCATAAATTTGCTATCTTTATAATCAAAACTAATCGAAAAATAGTTGATAGTAAATAAAATTAAATATCCCGTTAAACGAATCCTTATAATTAAATTAAAAGGTATAGGAGACGTTATATTGGCTTCGCTTGCCATTAAACCGATTCACGATTTCTTCCCTGAAGCGAAGAT
>CALDDL010000104.1 GCA_937936675.1 uncultured bacterium | reverse complement strand
GTTGAGGCGAAATACCTAGTTTTTCAGCAAGCTGTTTTTGAGTCATATTCTGCTCGTCCAACGTCATAAGGATTCTTAAAGCAATGAGAGCAGATATATCAAGCCATTTCTCATTTTCAATGCGCCATGTAGCTTCATCAAACCACTTAGATTTTTCAGAAGATAATAATTTTCCAAACTTTTCATTTATTGATTTCATAACGACCTATCAATTATTAATTTTATTTTAATCCAAATGCGTCAATAACACCTTCTAAACGTAATGCATCTCTAATATTATTAAGTTTTCTTAATTCCATTAAAGTATGCGTGCGATTAAACATCCCCCGTGTAAGCTTAATTGTGCCACCCGTTATAACAAAAACATTTGATTCTAATTTTAATGCATAAACACGAATCCAAGTTTGTTCAAGAGTATGATATGCTTTAGATTTTTGCAAAACGACACTTCTAAATTCCTGATTATCAAGAGGTTTGAAAATATCGTCAAGCTGTAACGAGCCATTTGTAGTGGACATTAATTGTCGCTCTAATGTTTTGGCATCTTGCATTGTTTTAGAAATGGCAGTTTTGAAAGTTACGTTTTGATAATAGCCGGAAAAAAGATCTTTCATATTTAGTTTAAAAAAATTATACAAATAATCTAAATCCTGCCACTCACTAAAAACTCTACTCATTTCATTCTTAGGACAATCAAGAAACTTTACTGAATAAAGACCATTAGCATGTACTTCAAATATCTCAAATTTTTTACTCATAATCAACCTATAAGTTGATTATTGTTTTTGGAGGGGGAGATGGATACATAAACGATTTTAACAAAACAAGCAATCTTTACCTTCTATTAAAATGTAATAGTAAAAATAAAATAAATAAAAATATTTTACAAAAAATAATCCTAATTCGAGAAACTGAGTTTGGAAGACAATGAAGTAATGAACTTGATAGAATGTCACTAGTTCGGGATTTCCGAATAACTGAATAATTTAAGATGGGATAAATATAAATGTCTCAGGTAAGTTAATCGAGGGGTTTATTTACTTAGAATGTGGAAATAAGTATATTTCGAGGAGTTATGAAGATGTGGAGTCATAACTGATATTGGGGATTAAGAATGAGTGCCCTGTCTTAATCCCCTTTTTATTTATACGCAGTCATTCTATTAATTTGTTAGTTATTATTAGAAGTTGCACTAAGGAAAATAAAATTGCGGGCGGGACTCTTCAAAGTAAGTTTCAAATTTTTATTTAAATAGTAGGAGCAGGAAAAGGAGATAGAATTGGGAGCCGGGAGACGGAAAGGAAAAGTGTAATTAATAAAAAATAGGGATCTGGTAATTAACAAAGAAAGTTTTGAAGCGGAGAGTTTCTTGTACTTTTCAAAGAGATAGAAATTCAATATTGGAAAAATAAATAAAATAATTGCAGCTAGAGAATTTTGATGATGGAATGCTTTTAGATTCGGATGTGATGTTTGAAGGAATAAATTATAAATGGTAAGGCTGGGAATGGTTTAGATAAAAAATCTTTCTAAAATATTTCTATAAAGAGAAGGTAAATGAAAGGCCGCCGGAGGGATATTTTAGGCGGTAAATTCCGAAGAGTAGATTGAAGTGGTTTAGTACGTTTAATTTTATAGCCGAGTTTGTGTAGTCAGAATCATATTCAAGAATGAATTGAATATTTTCTAAAAAAGTGATCGATGCTCCTCCGAATAATCCCATAAATTCATAATCATCGGCTTCACGTAGTTTAATTCCATAACCGGCAGTAACAGCAATATTATCAATTATGTTATCTATCGGAATACTCTTAGTAAGCGTGATATAATTGGCATTAAATCGCTTAGCTTTTTCACCCCCATTCGCTGCGGTAAAATCATGAAAACCAACCGCAATAGCCGGTAAAACATCCGATTCATTTAAGAATTTTATACGTGCACTAAACATTCTATCGCCTATTGCAAATCCTTCTCCTTTTTCTCCATAAGGTCTTGTAAGTCTTAATCCAAATTCAAAAAAAGGCAAATACCCTAATGCCAAATAATAAGTTTGTGCTCCCTGATTTTCACCTAAGAAATCAAGTTTCTGTTTCGGGAAATAATTTGTTCCGACAGAAATATTCCCATCCCCAATAATATTAGCCGTAGGAATCGAGTATAAACCGGATAATCCGGTCATAGATTGAGAATATATAGAAGAAGCAAGAAAAAGAAAGCAAACAAAGAAATATTTTAGAGAAATTCTCAATCTACATTCAACCTTTTTTTAAAGTAATCTAAAGTTTTTTTAAGTCCTTCTTCCCTTCCAATTTTAGGAGTCCAATCTAGAATAGATTGAGCACGAGTTATATCAGGTTTTCTGATTTTAGGGTCATCTTCGGGTAGTTCTTTAAATTCTATTTTACTCGTGGAATTTGTAAGCTTTTGCACTTCTTCAGCGAATTGTAATATAGTTATCTCTTCCGGATTACCAATATTCACGGGATAGACTTCATCTGAAAGCAGTAATTTATAGATTCCATCGATTAGATCATCGACATAGCAGAAACTTCGAGTTTGTGACCCATCACCAAAAACAGTAATCGGCTCCCCTTTTAGTGCTTGAGAAACGAAAGCAGGTAATGCACGTCCATCATTAAGTCGCATACGCGGACCATAAGTATTAAAGATGCGAACGATACGAGTTTCCACTCCATGATAACGATGATAAGCCATAGTAATCGATTCACCGAATCTTTTTGCCTCATCATACACTCCCCTTGGACCGATAGGATTTACATTACCCCAATAGGACTCCTTTTGAGGATGTATTTCAGGATCACCATAAACTTCGGATGTGGATGCTAATAAAAATCGTGCATTTTTTTCTTTTGCCAATCCAAGTGCCTTATGAGTACCAAGTGAACCAACTTTCAATGTTTGAATCGGAAGCTGGAGATAATCAATAGGGCTTGCAGGAGAAGCAAAATGGAGCACATAATCTATTTCGCCGGGTACATGAATAAAATTAGTTACATCATGTTTTATAAATTCAAATCCTTCTTTCCCGAATAGATGTTCAATATTTCTTAAGTCTCCGGTAAGTAAATTATCCATACATACAACAGAGATATCATTAGCAAGAAGCTTTTCGCAAAGATGTGATCCAAGAAATCCTGCACCACCTGTAACAAGAGCACGTTTTTTCATTATAATTTCACCTTTGCAGTTTTATTTACCACTTGTCTTCCGACACTGTGATAAGTAAAACCAATTTCATTCATTTTAATAGGTTCATAAACATTTCTGCCATCAAAGATTATTTTATTCTTCATAAGATTAGAAAGTTTTTCAAAATCAGGATTTCTGAATTCATTCCATTCGGTCAATATTAATAGTGCATCGATATCTTCTGCAGCATGATAAATATTTTCCGAATAAATAATTTGAGAATCGAAATAGAATTTAGATGTTTCATGAGCTGCGGGATCGAAAGCTTTTAAATTAGCTCCCGCTTTTAGCAATTCTCTAATTATATAAATGGAGGGAGCTTCACGCATATCATCTGTATTTGGCTTGAATGCAAGCCCCCATATACCAAACGTCAATCCGGAGAGATT